>JADJUF010000002.1 GCA_016717005.1 Myxococcales bacterium
GGGCGGTCAGGGCGCGGCGAGGTACGGCGCCAGCGGCTCGGTGCGCGCGTCGTCGCGGCGGGCGATCGCCAGCACACAGGCGCAGGCGCAGGCGTTGCCGCGAGTGTGGGCGGCGATCACCAGCGCGGGGCCGATGACCGCGGCCGGCAGGGCAGCGCCATGGCACCACGACGCGACCGTGCGGCAGGCCCAGCGGACGGCAGCCCGGTCGTCGCCGGCGACGCCGGCCAGCTCGACGCGGGCGCGAGCGTCGGCGCGGGCGTCGGGCTCGGCGGCGATGGCGGCACGCGGCCGAGGTGGGCCAGCGCGCGCGATCGGTGGCGGCGTGCAGCACGCGGGCGAGCGCCGGGCGCGCGCGGTCGGCGCTGGCGGCGTCGACGATCGAGCCAGGGCGCGGCCGCGGCCAGCGCGCCGGCGTCGCCGGTGGCGATCGCGGCGGTCAGCGTCGCCACCAGATCGTCGCAGGTCGCGGTCCCGGCGACGACGCCATCGACGACGGCCTCGAGCGCGCTGACGCGCTCGGCGGGCGTGAAGCGGCGCGACGGCGAAGCGCCGCCCAGTCGCCCCCGACCAGCTGCCAGCGGTAGTAGCCGTCGCCGCCGGCGTCGGCGGTCAGCCGGAAGCCGGGCAGGTGGCGCCGAGAAGCTCGATCGTCGCAACGTCGTCGACGACCGCGCACGCGCGGCCACCGCTCAGCGCACGCACGGCGTGACCCGATGATCGGTGGCGGTCACGCGCACCAGCGCCCGGCCCGGCAGGCACAGGCGCTCGGCGACGACGGCCGGCGCGCCAGCGCGGGTGAGCCATCGGTGGCGACCGCGGCGATCGGGAGCTCGGGCGCCAGGCGCGCCAGCTCGGCCCGATCAGATCGTCGCTGTCGACGACACAGCCGGCGTGGCAGGTCAGTACCGCGCCCAGCGCCGCGCGCACCAGCGTCGCCCAGCCACGCCGCCCACGCGTGCATCAGCGCCGCGCCCTTCTGTTAAGGTGAGGCCGTCGAGCAGCGCGCGCGGGTGCGCGATCGTCGCCGGCCGCAGCGCGCCAGGCCGAGATCGGCTTTGGTCCTCGGCGATCACCTCGAGCCGGTCGGGCGTGATCGGTGGCCGCGCGGGTCGGGGTCGGCAGCTCGCGCAGCTTCGATCGCCCGCGGACATCCAGGTCGCGGGCCCTCGTTGACCACAGCTCGCGCCAGGTCCGCAGCGTGACCACGGTGCCGAACCACGCGTGCGCGACCTCGTGCGCGAGCACCAGCGCCACGAGCGCGCGCTCGTCGGCGTGGACCGCGCCGGTGGCGATGCTGGCGGCGATCGTGATCAGCCCAGGGTTCTCCATCGCGCCGCTCAGCGACGGCACCACGATCACACGTCGAGCCGGGGCCAGGGCCACGGCCGCCCCAGCCGCAGGTCGAGGTCGTGACGCTCGGTCCGAGCACCGCGCGGGCCTGCTCGACGTGGGCCAGCGCCGGCGGCGCGATCAGCCGCGCAGGCGCAGCAGCGCCAGGCGCGTCGACGGCGGTGAACCGACCGGCCGCGACCGCGACCGGGTAGGTCGGCAGCGGCGGCGCGTCGGCTCGAACTGGTGCGCCAGCCAGTCGCCCTCGCGGGTCGTCGGTGGTCGGCATGTTCGCGTAGGCCGCGACCCCGTCGGGCGTGCGCACCACCACCGCGAACGGCGTCCGCCAGCGCGGCTCGTCAGCGAAGCACGGGAAGGCGGCGCGGGCGTCAGCCGGCTCGAAGTCAGGAGTAGACGAAGCGATCGTCGCCGCTGCGCTGCGCGAAGATGCCGACGCGATCGCCGTAGGGCGCCTTTGAACTCGAGCCGCAGCGTCAATAACGCCGAGTGGCGGCAACCCGGGGAGCAGGGAGACCGAGCAGGCTCTCGCGGGTGGTGCCAGGGCGGGCCGGGGCCGGGCCTGGGTCAGCGCCCCGAGCGTGGTCGTGCCCCGGCGCGCGGTGGCGGCGTCGACGGTGATGCGGCGGTCGGCGTGCAGCCAGATCACGCGCGGGTCGGGCGCGAAGCGAGCCGTCGATCTCGACGACGCCGGCGTAGGTCGTGGCGGAGGGATCGAGCGCGAGGTCGAGCCGGCCGGCGACCGGGGTGACGTCGTCGTCAGGCGTGACCGCGGGCGGCAGCCCGGAAGCCCGACGTCAGGCGCCAGCGCCGGCACCGGCAGGGGCTGCGGCGTCACGACCTGAGCGGTCGCGGGCCGGGGCGCGGCGGCAGGGCCACACGCGACCGCGGCGATCGCGACCAGCGCAAGCGGCGTCCGGCAGGCGAGCACGCCCGGGCTTCGCCAGATCCGCCGCCGGCGCGGCTACCGGATGCGCGCGCGGCAGTTGCGGTAATGGTGACGCGTGACACGGCTCCGCGTGTGGATCGCGCTGGCGCTCGGCCTCGGCCTCGGCGCGGTCGCGTACCGCTGAGCCGCGCGATCGGCCCTTCGACGCGCCCGCGCACGCCGGTCGCGTGACGCCGGCGGTAATACGCGCGCCGGTCGCGCCGGTCGTCGCGGCGACCGCGCCCGCGAGGGCCCTGCCGATCGCGGTGATCGACGCGCGGGCCGGGACCGCGCTCGCCGACGTGACGCTCACGCTGCGGCGCGCCGACGGCAGGGGGCGCGATCGTCGTGCTCACCGCGACCACCGACCCCTCGGGCGCTTGGCCTGAGCCCTCGGCGAGGGCCGCTTTCGGGTCGCCGCCACCGCGCGGCAGCGCGCCGC
This sequence comes from Myxococcales bacterium, assembly GCA_016717005.1. Classification (NCBI taxonomy): domain Bacteria; kingdom Pseudomonadati; phylum Myxococcota; class Myxococcia; order Myxococcales; species Myxococcales bacterium. Next base: position 2,721 of record JADJUF010000002.1, read on the forward strand.
TGGTGCTGACCGACGCCGAGAGGACTGGACCGTCGGCGCGGCGCTCGATCCCGAAGCTGATCGTCCGGGCGGTGCCGGCCGCCGAGATGCCGCCGCCGCGCGAGCTGCCGCCAGTGCCGCCAGGCGCCAGCGTCGCTCGTCGGCGAATTTCACGCTGGCCACGGCGCGCCCAGCCGATCTGATCGTCACGCCGATCTTCCTCGGCGACTTCGGGCCCGGCCACCCGGTCGTGCGCGCGATCGCGTGCCGCAGCCGACGCCGCTGCCGCCCGGCGCTTCGTCGGCACCGGCGGGAGCACCGCTGGGACGGCCTGGCCCCGGCGACGCGCGGTCTCGTGGTCAGCGCCCGATCAGCGGCGTCGCGCTGGTGCGCGCGATGGTCTGGCCCGACCTGGCCGGCAACGCGTCGAGCGCGCTGGCGCCGGGCCGCCGGCGTCGCCGGGCGCGCGCTCGACGATCGCGGCGCCGAGCTGGCCGGGAGTCGAGATCGTCGTCTGGGTCGGCGACCTGCGGCTGGCCGCGGTCACCACCGACGCCCACGGCACGTTCCTGGTGCCCGATCTCCCGGCCGGCCCCGCCGAAGCTGGTGGCCAACCGGCCCGGGTTGGATCGGCGATCGACCGACATGGCCCCTCGTCGCCGGGCAGCGCGCGATGCAGCCGCTCGGCCTCCTGTGCGGCGACGCCGCCGAGGCCGTGATCGTGGCGCGCTGGTACCTCGCCCGCAATGAACCTGGCCGGTTGAGGACGCCGATCCATCGCCGATCGCCGCGTTGAACCTCCTCGAGTTCCAGCGAGGAGCCGTCGTCAGTTCGCCTTGCGCTCGGCGCGCCTCGACGCCGCAACCGGTCCAGATCCACTGCGGCGAGGTACTGGAGCTCCGACCGCGTGCTGGCAGCCTCCGTCCACGGCGTCGAGAGCGCGCCGGGGCAAGGCAGACCGACGACGGGCTACTCTCAGCAACTCAGGGAGCTGCAGGCACCGTATGGAAATCCATCCGGCGGGGTTCTCACGGGCGCGAAGCGACCTGAAGGGATCGTGGCGGTTCAGAATCGCGGTCGGGCCTTCTAGAGCGACCGCGAGCACCAGCGAAAGGATGCCTTGTCCGCCGCCGATGCATAGCGTCACCAAACCCCAGCGTTGCTTGTTTCAGCGCAGCGCATAGGCACAGGTGAGTGTGAGAATGGCGCCGCTGGCGCCCAGCGGATGTCCGAGCGCAATGGCGCCGCCTTGTGGGTTGACCCGTTCGGGCGCAATGCCCATCGCTTCGAAATCGCGCATCACCGCCAACGCTTGGGGAGCAAAGGCTTCGTTAAGTTCGACGTGATCGAGGTCCTTTCCCGAAATGCCTGCACGCGCGAGCGCTAGGCGCGTGGCCGGTACCGGGCCCCACCCCATAATCCGCGGGTCGCACCCGGCGACGGCCACGCCGGCCAAGCGCGCCAACGGTCGAAGGCCGTGCGATGCAGCGTCGGTCTCTCGTCCAATGATCATCGCTGCCGCTCCGTCGACAACAGCGCTGGCGTTGCCCGCGGTGATAATGCCGCCGGGCTCGAAGGCGGCCGATAGGCGGCCGTCCATTTTCGCCATCGAGGCGTCGTCGAGAACGTGCGTGTCGCTTCGAACCTGAATTGGCGCTTCGGCAGCGTCGACCGTTACCGACACCGGCTCAATCTCTTCATCGAACTGCCCCGCATCGCGCGCCTTCTTGGCAAGAGACTGCGATCGGTAGGCAAATTGGTCGGCCTGTTCGCGCGTCACCTGGTAGCGGCGGCCGAGCTCCTCGGCGGTATTGGCCATCGACATGTCCTCGCCGACGGATCGTACAGACTCAGAAGCAGCATGTCCTGAACGAAGGTGCCAGCGCCCAGCGACTTGCTTCGATCGGGCCGTATTTGTGCACACTCGCGCCCACTTTCTTGCCGCGCATACCGTAGAGGCTGAACGGGTACTGCATGCTTTCAGCGCCGCCCACTGCGACAAACGGGCGAGCCTGGTCGTGCCAACGCCGGCGAGGATCATTTTCGGCACCCACCGCCACCGCTTCGGCTCCACTGCCGCAGATGCGCGCCACGGTCAGCGCGGGCACCTCATGCGGAATGCCGGCGTGCCAGGCCATGCCTCAGGCGGCGTAGATCGAATCGCGGTGGCTGTGTTGAGCCGTGCCCATCACCACGTGGCCGAGCAGCTTCGGATCGACTTCGTATTCGAAATGGCCGCCGAAAGCGCCAGGCCGCCCAGTTGGTTGGTCGAAAAGCGAGCAAACAGCCCAGGCTCGCGGTTGTTAACCAGAATATCGGCCCGCGGCGTGCGCCGGCCGCCGTCGAGAATGACGATCGCAGTGTCGTGGCTCATCGGTGCTCTCTGTTTTATTCTGTTTAGAAAAGCGGCCGGTACTTTGGGGCCGTTTTGGATGAAAGTTGTTCATTCCCATGTCCATGTCGACGGTGTCGCGGCACCGTCCAAAACCGTCGACCTCGATCAACAGTCCCTCCGCGAGCGGCTTCGACAGCCCGCGGCGCAGCACGTCGACCAAGATCGCGTCGATCGCCAGCGATCGATGTCCAATCGTCCGACGGGCAGCGGCGCAGGCAACTGGACGGGTTGGGGTTGACCGGTTGAAGCTTGATCTCGCCGGCGAAGGTGCTCTGCGAATCAGCGCCGATGCGGCTGCCACCGGATCGTCGGACGGCTCGCCTTGGGCCCAGCCGAGCGCTACCGCCTCTTTCGACGAGATCGCACGCCCGGTGCGCAGAAGGTCGATGCCCGCAGCGGCGCCGACCAATCGAGGCAGTCGCTGGGTGCCGCCGTAGCCGGGAATAATGCCCAAATTCACTTCGGGTTGCCCCAAGAGCAAATGGGGGCCCACCACCCGCGCATGGCAGGCCATCGAAATTCGGCACCGCCTCCCATCACCGGGCCATCGACGGCAGCGACGATCGGTTTCTTGGCATGCCTGATGCGCCGCGACACCGGGTGGACGTCAAGACACCGCGCGGCATGCCTCACTTGATGGAAGGGCTGCAAGCTCGTTGATGTCGGCGCCGGCGAGTGAAAGGTCGCTGCTCGAAAAGACGATGCCCTTCACCCGATCAGCGGCAAGCAGTTCGGTGATGGCCCGATCGATCTCGCCGATAGTCTTTTTTGAAAGGGCATTTTTCACTTCCGGCCGAAATACGCGAACTACCGCCAAATCGCCGTCGCGTTCGACCGACACATTGGCGGCAAAACCGGCGGCCGTTCCTGGGCGATGGTCGGCGACATCGCAAAGCCCGGCGTGCTTACTGGCGTAGGCGGCGCAGAGCGCGTGGACCGCTCGGCCCCATCTCTGAGCCAGCTCGAGAATGCCTGCGGCTAAACCCAGCGCCTGGCGCGTGAGCCAATCGGTTTCGGTGGCCGCACAGGTACCTGCGTCGACGACAACAGAAGGTGCGCGCAATCAGCACCGCCAGAATGCGATCGACCACCACCTTGGCCTTTGCGGCCCAGCGCCGCGCGTAGGGGCGTCGCGCCGCGCCCCTGGGGCCACGGGGCATTGCCTTTCTGGGTCAGAATGCGCGGCGCGCGGAAACCAGGCAGTGCCGGTCGGCGGGAGCCTCGCGCATCAGCACTTGGCAGTGGCTGGTCAGGAAATTCCGCGGGTCAGTCCATCACATTGAACGGGACCGCTGCCGCCGATGGCGCCGTCAACCACTTGGGTCGACTTGGGCCGGCGTCGCCAAGCCCGCTTCTACAATGCGCGCTGCCTCGGCGATGCAGTTGCAGAAGATGTCGTCAGCGGCGAAGCACCTCACGTCTTTGGTGACGATCGGAACTTTGCCGAGGCGTTTGAGCAGTCGCCACCATGCGCGCGCCCAGCGCGGCGTCGCCCGACAAGACGACTTCAACGGGCAATGAGCGCCAGGCCGGATAGAACGGATGGTTGACAAAACAGCGTTCGGGATGGCTGGCCTTGGCCGCAATGCGAGCGCGGGGAAGGCCCGAGGTGGCAAAGCCGATGAGGCAGTCTGGGCGGACGACGGCCTCGGGCTTGGCGAGGATCGCGCGCTCGATCGTCAGGTCCTCGGTCGCGGCCTCCGAGGACAGGTGCAGTCCCAGGGCGCGCCGAGGTCCTGAGTCCAGCACCAGCGCGGCCTCCATCGCCTGCGCCACCTCGGGAGCCAGCTTGCACCGGGCCGCGCCCTTGCTCGCGTTGCCGCGGGGTCCACGCCACGCCGGCGTCGAGCGCCTCCTGCTTGATATCTGACCAGGTAGACCTTCGCGCCGGGGCTCGCGCGCGGTCGGCGATCGAAACCCCGTAGGCCGGGTCCGGGCCGATGGATCCAGAACCGATGACACCGACGATCAGCGATGACTCGCGTCGTGTGGGTGGCCGCCGTCGCGGCGGTCCACGTGCGGTGCCAGGAAAGCGCGCCCACGTGGGCCAGGCATCGCGCGGCCCGCGACCACGCGACCGCGCGTCGCTGTGCGGTCCTGTCACGCTCGGCGCGACGGTGTCGCCGGGCATCGCGCGCCCGCGTCGCTGCGCGCGTACCCTCGATGGCGATGGCAGGCATCGCGCCGCCTGCGCCGCGCCGCGGTGCGTACCCTCGATGGCGGTGTCGGCGTCGCGCCGCCCGCGCCCGCGCGCCCGCGTGTCGCTGTGCGGTCCTGGCACGCTCTGCGTCCGCGCCGGCCCAACCAGTGGATCGAGGCTCCTCTGGCCGCCCGCGTGGGTACCCTGCGCCGCGATGTCCTACGAGTTCCTGTCCGAAGAATGGTTCGCCCCAGGTCGACGCTGATCCGCCGCCGGCGATCTCGACCTACCGCCGGCGCACAAGGCGGCCAAGATCAACGTGACGATCACCGGCCCACGCGGCGACACCCAGGTGTTCTTGCAGGACGGCGTTCGCGCGTGGCCACCAGGCCGCGGCCACCGCGATCACCCTCGCCGCCGACCTCGCCCGGAAGATCTTCGTCGACGGCGACGCCGCCGCCGGCATCGGCGCGTTCCTGGCCGGCGAGATCACGGTCGACGGCGACCTGGCCCAGCTGGTCGCGATGCAGACCGCCGAGCCCAGCGCCGCGCAGCTGCGCCTGGCCCGGCAGATCGCCGCGCGATCACCGCAGCGCCCGCGCTCGTGGCGGCGCGGGTCGCGGCGGGTCGGATCGCGGCGGCAGGGCGGGTCGCGGCGGGTCGGATCGCGGCGGCGGCCCCTCCTCGACGACGGCGCCGATCGGACCCGGCTGCGATGGCGCAGGCTCGACGCCCGCCGCGCCGCGCGGTCAGCTCACGGGCCGCCCAGGGCGCGCAGATCCGAGAAGTTGCCCTGGCCGCCGTTGACCGCCTCGAAGAACGGGTCGACGACCGCCTCGATCACCGCGCGCTGGGCCTCCGCGTCGGTGATCGTCTTCTTGAAGATGTACTCCTGCGCGATCGTGATCGACCAGTCCTTCGACAGCGCGAGCTTGAGCTCGAGGGTGATCTTGACGCCGCCCGGCACCGCGGCGCCCTTGAAGGTGGCGGGCCCCCAGCTCAGCTCGGGCGTGAACGTGGTGGCGATCTGGCCGGTGTTGCGGTCGTACTCCATCTTGACCCCGGCGGCGCTGAACGACGCCTTGCCGCCGGAGTCGGCGGCGAAGGTGAACGGGCCGACCGCGCCGCGCCGCTGACCTGCCGGTGCTGTCGACTGCGCCTGACACCGGCCCCACCTTGCCGCCGACCTCGACCTTCGTCCGTCGGTGCCGGCGGTGAGGTCGCCGTCCTGATCGTGATCTTGAACTTGCCGTCGCTGCCCAGCGACGACGAGCCGAACGGCGTCGCGAGCTTGATGGTGGTCGTGCCGGTGGTCACGTCGACCAGGGGCAGGTCGCCACCCATCCGGGTCAGCAGCGGCTCGGGCAGGCCCCAGTGGTTCTCTCGCTCTGCCCCTGGGCCGGCAGACGCCCACGCACGGCCGGATGGGCACGGTGACCTTGTCCGGTTCGCCGTCGTGATCGCGATCCTCCTCGGGCGACAGGTCGGCGCCCTGGGCCACTGGCGCGCCCGCGCTGCGGGCGCGCGCGGCGCTGGCATCGCCAGCAGCTCGTCGATGTCGAAGCCCTGCACCACGTCGGCGAAGGCGTCGCCGCGTCGGTCGGCCTCGGCCTCGAGCGCGGCGTCGGTGTTGACCGGTGTGCCGCAGGCCTCGCCGGTGGCCTCGACGCGGCCGTCGCGTTGCTGCGCCACGTGGGCGAGCTCGTGACCGATCAGCGCGCGCCCGGCCTGTGCGTCGGGCTGGAACGCGCCGCTCGCGAAGTGCAGGTCGTCGCCCCGGGCGAACGCCTGGGTCCCGAGCTGCTCGGCGGCCCCGTCGTGGTGCACGCGCACCGCCGAGAAGTCGTGGCCAAACTCGGCGCCGGCGGCCTGCGCGATGGCGGCCGGGAGCGGGGCGCCGGTCGAGGGGCTGGGCAGCTGGCCGCCTCGGGGCGCGCCGCCGCGCCAGCCTGGGGCCGGCAGGTCTGCGGTGAGCGTGCGCTTGCCAGGCGCCGGCCCCGACCACGACCCGGCAGCGCCAACGGGATCCCTGCGACGCGTAGCGACGATGGAACATGGACCAGGCAATCGCAAGCGATGTGCCACGGCCCACGCGCGGCCTACGGGCGCGTCGGGCCTGGGTTTGGCCACGGCCGTCGGGACCTCGAGGGCCCGGCGCCCGCGGCCGGTGGGACCTGCGGATCCCGCACCCGCGATCGCGATCACCAGCTCGATCCAGACCTCGTCGCCGACGACGACCGCGCGGTAGCGGCGCAGGAGCGTAGCCGTGGCCGGGGCAGGTGAGGCAGCCGTCGGCGAGGTCGACCTCGCCGTCGGCGAGCGCGACGTCCTCGTGTGGGCACACGCCGGCGGTGGCGATGATCTCGCCGCCGAACACGCCGGCGAGCACGGGCCAGGTGACGCCGGCGACGGTGAACGCCACGAGCGCGTCGGTGGGCAGGTCGGCCAGCCGCGCCAGGCGCACGCGCAGCACTAGCGCGCCGTCTCCTCGACCCCAGGTCGAAGGCCGCGCACTAGAGCCGGCCTCGCTGGCGCGGGTCGAGGCGATCGCGCAGGCCGTCGCCGAGCAGGTTGGCGGCGAGCACGACCCAGGCGATCGCGAAGCCGGCGGCCAGCGCGTAGTGGCGGAAGCCGGGCTTCCACAGGAACGACGTGCCCTGCTCGAGCATCGCGCCCCAGGTGTGATCGATCTGGGGGCCGAGCCCGAGGAACGACAGCGACGCCTCGGCGGCGATGACGTTGCCGAAGCTGAGCGACATCTGCACCAGCAGCGGCGCGATCAGGTTGGGCGCGATGTGGTGGAAGAGGATCCGCGGCGTCGACGCGCCCAGGGGCCCTGGCCGCGATGACGTAGTCGCGCTCGCGCAGGGTGAGCACCTGGCCGCGGGCGACCCGGGCGTAGCCGACCCAGCCGTTGGCGCACAGCGCGATGATGAAGATCGGCAGGCCCGGCCGCGCCACGACCGCGACGATCGCGATGTTGAGCAGGAGCCCCGGAACGCCAGGAAGATGTCGACGACGCGCATGATCACCTCGTCGACGACGCCGCGCGCGTAGCCGGCGACCATGCCGATCGTCACGCCGATCGACGCGCTGATCGCGACCACGATCACCGACAGGATCAGCGCCTCGCGGGCGCCGTGCAGCAGCTGCGACAGCGTGTCGATGCCGCTCTTGTCGGTGCCGAGCCAATGCGCCCACGACATCGGCGCGTACATGTGATCGAGATCCATCGCGCGGGCGCCGACCGGGTACGGCGCCAGCCACGGGCCGAACAGGCCGAGCACGATGAACACCGCGACCATGATCGCGCCGACCCACACGCTCGGTGACCACTGCTTGAAGCGCACGCCGCTCACGCCCGCCGCACCCGCGGGTCGATCAGCCCGTAGGCGACGTCGACGGCGATGTTGACCAGCACGTACGAGCCGGCGATCACCAGCACGCAGCCCTGGACCACGGGGTAGTTGCGCTCGCGGATCGCCGCCAGCAAGAGCGAGCCCAGGCCCGGGCGCGCGAAGATGTTCTCGATGATGATCGACCCGGACAGCAGGCTGCCGAACTGCAAGCCGGCGACGGTCACGACCGGCATGATCGCGTTGCGCAGCGCGTGCTTCCAGACGACGACGCGCTCGGGCAGGCCCTTGGCGCGCGCGGTCCGCAGGTAGTCCTCGCCCAGCACCTCGACCATCGCCGAGCGGGTCATGCGCGCCAGCATCGCCATCAGGTGGGTGCCGACCGCGAACGCCGGCAGGATGATCGCGGTCGGGCCGATCTCGAACGGGCCCGGCAGCCAGCCGAGATCGACGAAGAACAGCAGCAGCAGCAGCGGCCCCAGGAGCATGTTCGGGATCGCGATCCCGGCCAGCGCGCCGATCGCCGCCAGCGTGTCGAACCAGGTGCCGCGCCGGAGCGCCGCGTAGATGCCGAGCGGCAGCGCCATCACGATCGCGAACGCGAGCCCGACCAGGGCCAGCGCCACGGTGTGCGGGAACGCGTCGGCGATCAGGTCGGCCACCGTCGGCTTGCCCTCGGGATCGGGGCACTGGTGGCCGAGCGTGCGGTCGGCCACCTGTCCCATGAAGTTCACGAACTGCTCGGGCAGCGACACGTCGAGGCCCATGCGCCTGACGATCTTCGCGCGCTGCTCGGGCGTGGCCTCGCCGCCGGCCAGGTGATCGACCGGGTCGCCGGGGATCACGATGCAGGAACAGGAACACCAGCAGCGACACCCCGAGCATCGACGGGATGCCGAGGCCGAGGCGTCGGAGGATGAAGGCGCCCAGCGGCACGAGCGGGCCGAGCGTACGCGGCCGGCCGGGGCTTTGTCGATCGCGTCGACGCCCCGCTGTTCCGCTGCGCAGCGCTCGGTGGCGGACCGCGCGTCCGCGGCCGGCCGGGGTTTCGTCGATCGCGTCGCCGCCGCGCTGGTCGCGCCGCGCCGCGCTCGGTGACGGACCGCGCGTCCGCGGCCGGCCGGGGTTTCGTCGATCGCGTCGCCGCCTCGCTGGTCGCGCCGCGCCGCGCTCGGTGACGGACCGCGCGTCCGCGGCCGGCCGGGGCGTCGTCGATCGCGTCGACGCCTCGCCGCGTCCGCCGGGCAGCGCTCGGTGGCGGACCGCGCGTCCGCGGCTGGCCGGGGCGTCGGCGATGGCGTCGCCCCCTCGCTGGTCGCGCCGCTCAGCTCTCGGTGGCGCGGCGGCGGCGCGTGTCCTCGATCGCCACCGCCGGCGGGTTCACGCGCACCACGGCGGCGCCGTCGGCGTCGGCGTCGACGGTGCAGCGGTCGCCGGGGCGGACCCACGCGTGCAGCCCGCGGACCTCGGCCGCGACGGCCAGATCGTCGGCCCGGGCGATCGCCGCCGCCGCCGGCGTGGCCGCGCCCTCGACCACGATCGCGCCGGCCGCGCGCGCGCACGCGACCAGCGCCACCAGGCCGCCGACGCGCTCGCCGATCCAGATGCCGCCGGGCGGCAGGGCCGCCGACGTCGCTGGCCATCACGCCCAAGAGCACCAGCAGGTCCTCGACCTCGGCCGCGCGATCGAACGCCGGCGCGTGGCCGTGGGCCGCGGCCACCTTGAACGGCGCGCGCGCGTAGTCGCGGGCCACGGTCGCCAGGCCCGCCACCGTCGGCGGCGCCGCGGCGACCCGCTCGTGCAGCCGGCCGTCGAGCAGGAGCAGCTCGACCTCGGCCAGCGCCACCTGCGCGTCGGCGTCGCCGTGCTTGCGCAGGCGTCGGCGCGCGCGCTCGAGATCGGTCGGCAGGCGCGCCAGGGCCCCGGCGATGTCGAGGTCGCCGCGCTCGCCGAGCGCCGCCAGGGTCGGCAGGATCGTCGCGCGCGCGACCGCCGAGCCCGGGGCCACGGTGACGCCATCGAGCCGCGCGCTCCGGGCCATCGCCGCGCGCCCGAACCGGCGCTCGACCGCGAGCGTCACCGGCGCCGCGAGCGCGGTCGCCAGCGTCACCTCGGTCGGCGTGAACCCGGTCCGGGCCCGGCGCTGCAGCACCAGCACGCCGAGCGCGCGGCCGCCACCGATCAGCGGTACGCCCAGGTACGCGGGGAACTGCTCCTCGCCCAGGCCCGGCACCAGCTTGAAGTGGCGCTCGTCGGGGCCGACCGCGACCGACACCGGGCGCAGGCACTCGGCGCACAGCCCGGTCAGGCCCTCGCCGAAGCTCAGGCGCACCGCGCCGATCGCGCCGGGCGGGAAGCCGTGGTTGCCGCGCATGACCAGGCGGTCGACGCCGTCTTCGTCCGGTTCCCGGACGTACGCGCTGACGACGTCGACCTCGGTGATCGCCGCGAGCTCGCGGCACATCGTCGTCAGCGCCTGCTCGAGCGGCGCGTCCTCGCCGGCGACCGCGATCCAGCCGCAGGATGCCGTCGACCGAGCGATCACCGGCGTGGTGGATGTGGACGGTGGCCGGGCGCGAGGTCATGCCCCCACCATGCCACCCCCCGTGTTTCGCTGCGGTTTCCGATCGCGTCCACCGCCCCAGGCGGAGATCCTGGTCCTCAAAGCTGCCGAGGTAGGCGAGAAGGCACCACTGATCCTGGGATGTTGACCCATGCGCTGTCCCCAACGCTGATGGCCCCAACGCTGCCGCGGCAGAGCGAAAATCGTTAGTTATTCTGGGTATTTGCGACCCAGGAGCCGGTCCCCAACGTTGACGCGGTAGGGCAAAAACGTCAGTGATCCTGGGTATTTGCGACCCAGGAGCCGGTCCCCAAAGCTGACGCGGCAGGGCGAAACTCGCCAGTGATCCTGGGTATTTACGACCCAGGAGCCGCTCCCCAGAGTTGAAAAATAGTCAGCAAGTTTAGGTATTTACGACCCAGGAGCCGGTCCCCAACGCTGACGCGGTAGGGCGAAACCGTCAGTGATCCTGGGAATTTACGACCCAGGAGCCGCTCCCCAACGTTACCCAGGAGCCGGTCCCCAAAGCTGACGCGGCAGGGCGAAAATCGCCAGTGATCCTGGGTATTTGCGACCCAGGAGCCGGTCCCAAAGCTCGCTCGTCGGTTCCGGAATCAACCCGGCGCGGGCGCGCAGAAGCCCGGGAGATCCGAGCCCAGGCGCTCGCCCGGCTTCGGCACTGGCTCGCCGCCGTGCGACATCATCAAGACTCGTCGCGGCACTCGTAGCGGTCGCGACAGTCGCCGAGCCGCTGCAGGTGCGCATGCAGTACCGGATCTCCGAGGACCGCGGCACGCACTGGCCGCGCAGCGTGCAGACCTCGTCGAGGGTGCAGTCGTCGGTGGTCAGGTCCTCGGTCGCCAGCACGCACGGCTTGTTCGTGAACGACGCCGGTAGAACCGCACGCACACCGCCTCGTCCGGGCAGGTGTTCCAGTCGCAGCCGAGCTCGGTGCAATAGCCGCCGGGCGACTGCTGGTCGCAGATGCTGGTCTGGTCGGTGCCGTCACCGCAGTCGAGGCTCGACGAGCACTCGTCGCCGATCTCCTGCACAGGCGGCGGCGAGGACGAGGACGAGGACGAGACCGAGGCGGGTCATGCGGGCGCGCATCCTCTGCAGGGTTGTCGGTGGACACAATCGCGGACGGCCGGCTTGGCCGGCGGAGGTGCGAGGTTGGACTGCGGGGCCGCCCAGTGGTTGCCCCGGCCCAGCCGCTGCCGTAAGTACGCGGCATACGAGCCGTCATCCAGCGCTGCCGGCGCGCGTCTGTGACCGTGGCCGGCGCGGTCGGTCGGTGGATCGGTCACGGGCTGGTGGTGCTGCTGGGGGCGGGCAAAGGGCGACGGCGACGACGACCTCGGCTACGTGGTCGACAAGCTGGTCAACCTGCGGATCTTCGCCGACGACGACGGCAAGATGAACCGGTCGGTGCTCGACGTGGCCGGCGGGGTGCTGATGATCTCGCAGTTCACGCTCTACGCCGACGCGCAAGGGGCGGCGGCCAGCGTTCCTCGACGCGCTCGACCCGGGTCCAGCCGAGGCGCTGTACGAGCGGGCGGTGGCGGCGGTGCGCAGCGCCGGCGTCGCGCAGGTCGCGACCGGCGTGTTCCGAGCCGACATGCAGGTCGAGCTGGTCAACGACGGACCGGTCACGATCATGATCGACCTGCGCCGGCAGTTCTGATCTTGACCGCGCGCGGGGGGATCCCGCTCCTTGGCCGGGGGGCGTGTCCAACCCCGCGCCCGCGCGGACCTGCGCAGGTTTCTGAAACCCGGCGGGCGGCGCGTGTCCCACCGGCGATGAGGTCCTCGCGATCGCCGCGCTCGCGGGCCGGGTGCGCCACCGGCGCGCGCGGGCCGGGGCGGGCGCGCGCCGGCGACGACCTGCCACCGCCGGGCGCCCGGATCGCCGCCGAGGGACCGCGTCGGGCCTGGTCGCGGGCTCCGCCGGCGACGGCGTCGGCGAGGTCTGGCGGTCGCCGGCGGTGATCGAGCGCAAGCGGGAGATGCTGCGGGCGGCCATCGAGCTGTCCGACGGGCGCGATCGCCTCGAGCTGCGGATCCAGCTGTTCGAGCTGCTGGTCGACCCTCGGCCGGGTGACCGCGGCGCCGAGGCCCTGGCGCTGGGCGCCGCGCTGCTGGCGGAGCCGGGCTTCGCGGCCGTCGCGACCGCCGATCAGGTGCTGGCCGAGTACGCCGAGGCGTTGCGGCGGGGCCAGCGCGCGGGCGATGTGCCGGCGATCTGGCGGCGCTTGATCCGCGACTACCCGAGGTCGCGCTGGGCCGGCACCGCCTCGGTCGCGCTTCGGCGACGACGCGTTCGCGGCGAACGATCTGGCCACGGCGGGCGCGATGTACGAGCGCGCGCTGGGGCGATCCGCTGGTCGGCGCGTACGCGCGCTACAAGCGGGCCTGGGTCGCCTGGAACCGCGGCGACCTCGAGGCGGCGCTCGCCGACTTCGTCGAGGTCGCGCGGGTCGGTCGGGAGCCGCTGCGCCGGGAGGCGCTCAAGGACGTCGTGCGCGCGTTCGCGGGGGTCGGGTCGCCGGCGCAGGCCGAGGCGTTCTTCCGCGCGCTCGATCCGCCGGGACCCGACGATGCTGCTGCGCCTCGCCGCGCACTACGCCGACGTCGGCAAGGACCGCGACGCCGCGGCGACCTACGCCCTGGCGCAGCCGCAGCTCGACGACGCCGGCGCGTGTCGCGCAGGTCGGCCTGGCGCGCCGCGGTCTGGCGGAGCGGGGATGCGCGCAGGCCACCGCCGCGCTCGCCGCGCTCCAGTGGCGGCGGGTCGACCCCGCCTGCGCCGACGAGGCCGCGGCCTGGCCAAGACGGTCGCGCAGGTCCTCACGCGCGAGGTGCGCGCTGCCGGGCGATCCCACCGACGCGATCGCGGCGTGGATCGTCGTCCGGACCCTGGCGCCGGCAGGCCCGCGCCGGCGCGACGCGGCCACGGCCGCCGCGACCCTCGCGCACGAGCACGCCACCGCGGCCGCCACCGCCCTCGCGCGGGCCGCGGCCGCCGACGCCTCCTACGAGGCCGCGGTGGCGGGCGACGCGGCGCCGGCGACGCGGCCCTCGACGCCTGGCGTCAGGCGGTCGCGCTCGATCCCGCGCTGGCCGGACGGGCCGCGGCCGGGCGGGCGTTGCTCGAGCAGCAGCGGGCGCGACCGCGCGGGCGCGACAGGCGAAACGCGGTAGTGTCTGCGCCGATGCGCGCCCGCTGGTTCGTCGTTGTGCTCTCGATCGCGGCCTGCGGTGGCGGCCAGGTCACCAACCCTGGCCTGGTGGTGCCGACCGGCGCCGGTCGAGGCCGACTACCTCGAGATCGAGCCCACCGCGCCGTTCGCGAAGCTGTTCGTCAAGGGCGCGCGCTGGCAGTTCCCGCTCGCGGGCTGGACCGGCAAGGGGCCGGCGCCGGTCATCACCTGCGAGGTCGGCGCGCAGCGTTCGAGCGCGCGCCTGGGCTTCCTCCACACGCACGCCCGATCGCGAGCTGGGCCCGATCAGCGGCGGGCTGCCGCGGTTCGGCGTGATCGCGTCCGCCAGGGCCTGTGGTTCACCGAGCACCTCACGGTGGTCACGCCGCTGCCCGACGACGAGGCCGGCGCGCTGGTGGACCGTCGCCGAGCCGATGCGCCTGGGGACCGCGGGCGCCGGTCACCTACGAGGCCCACGCCGGGGCCGCCACCGCCACGCTGCCGGCGATCGCCGGCGGCATCGAGGCGTTCGCGCTCGGCGACGCCGGCACCCGGTGCCTCGCCACCGAGAACGCCGCCGAGGCCGACGCCGCGCGCACCGTGCTGTGCGTGCGCGCTGACGCGGGCGCATCGTCGGCGGCGGCGTCGCCACCGCGTCGCAGGGCATCGTCCCCTCCGGCGCGGACGTTCGGCGGGCGCCGCCGCCGCCGGTGTCGCAGCCGTTCGCGACGCGCCTCGACGTCAACGTCGAGACCGTCAAGCTCGACGCGCCGGGCAGGGCAAGCGCGCGCCGCTGGACCTGACCGCCGCCGTCGACAGCGCGCAGCCGATCGCCTACGAGATGTCGGGCCGCGCCGTGTCCGACGACGGCACCGGCAAGCGGGTCGAGGCCGATCAGCCGACGCTGACGCTGCGCGGCGCCGCCAAGGTGGTCGCGATCGAGCCGAGCGGCCGCTTCCGCTACCAGTTCACCGTGGCCGAGGCGACCGCCACCGGCCCGGGCACGACGCCGCCGTTGGCGTCGGGCATGGCCTCGCTGGTCGGCGCGGTGTTCGCCAGCGGGGTCGAGCCCGACGGCCGCGTCGCCGAGTACGCGGTCGCGGTCGAGCACCCGATCCCGACCACGCCGGTGGTGGTCGGTCAGGTGGCGCAGTCGATGACCACGTTCGTGGCGCTGCCGACCGAGCCGATCGGGGTCGGGGCGACCTGGTCGTCGACCTACCTGACCAGCATCGTCCGGCCAGGCGGTCACGGTGATCGTCCGGTCAAGCTGGTCAGCCGCAAGGGCGCGGTCGCGGTGATCTCGTCGGAGACCGCGATCGCGCCGATCGCCCAGGCCGTCGCCGGCGGCACCGCGCGGCTCGAGGCCAAGGGCACGGTCACCACCGTCTACACCGCCGGCCGCCTGCTGCCGACGCGCGCCGCGGAGCTGCACCTGATCGCCACGGTCGAGCCCACGCCCGGCGTCGCCAACCCGGCGCGGCGCGAGCGCCACGAGCTGCACATGCGCACGCGCGTGCTGCCGCGCTGATCGATCGCGCGCGAGCGGTCGTGCGGACCGGTCGCGTCGGCGCGCACGCGCACCTGGGCGCGGCCGACGTCGCGCCGCGCCACGGCCCGCCCGAGGCGTGGCTTTCCCCCGCCGGGGCTCGTGCCAGAGTCACGCACGTGCCGATGTCGAACCAGAACCACGACGCGAGCGTCCGCGGTGCCGTCGGGGCGGCGCCAGTGAGCGGCTACGACCTCGGCAGGCGGGTTCATCGTCCCGGGGCGCGCCGCCGACGCGGGCCGCCGCGGTGTCGTCACCTGCGCTCGCCGCTGGCGATCCGGGTCCGCGCGACCAACGTCCCTCGAGGCCGGCCTGCTCGGTGAGCTCCGCCACTTCCGCGTCGATCGCGGGCGGATCGAGGCCGTCGCTGATCGAGTGATCGCGGTGACGCGCGCCAACCATCCGACCCTGCGCATCCCGGCCCACGGGCGCCTGGTCGGTTCCGGGCCGGTAACCTCGATCGCGTCGCCGCGATGGTCGAGGCGCGGGCGCTGGCGCGATCGCCGCCGAGGCGCTGATCTATCTGATCGTCGTCAGCGTCTTGCCCGACGCCGACGCCGGCGACGCGTGGCGCTACCGCGAGGACGCCACCGGCGAGCTCCTGGCGGAGGGCGTCGCAGTCGCCAGCCTGCGCGCGTTCGAGGCCGGCCTGTTCTCGGCCGACGCGCTCTTGCCGCTCGCGTCGACGCGGCGGCGCTGCGCGGCCTCGACGACGACGACCTCGCGCGCGCGCTCCAGGCCGGCCCCGACAACCCGCTGGTGGGGCTGGCCGGCCGCGCCGGCCTCCTGCGACGGCTGGGCGAGGTCATCGACGACAACCCCGCCATAGCCTCCAACGGCCGCCCGGAGCGGGTTGCTCACGTCGATGCGCCCGCGGGCCGAGGTCCGCGCCGCCGATCTGTCTCGGCGATCTCCTCGGAGGGCTCGGCCCGATCTGGCCCGGGCGCATCGAGCTCGGTGGCGTCAACCTCGGCGACTGCTGGCGTCACCCCGCCGCCGGCGGCGCCGGCATGTCGAGCGGCCTGGTGCCGTTCCGCTAGCTGTCGCAGTGGCTCGCGTACTCGCTGTTCGAGCCGCTCGAGCTGGGCGGCGTCAGGTCGGTGCAGGGCGCGATGACCGGCTCGCCGAGCACCGCAACGGCGGCCTGCTGGTCGACCTCGGCGTGATCGTGCCGCGCCGACGCGATCACCCAGGGCACCCGCTACCGCGTCGACGACGAGGTCGTCGTCGAGTGGCGCGCGCTCACCGTCGCGCTGCTCGACTGGGTCGCCGACGCGGTCCGCGAGCGCCTGCAGGTCTCGCCCGATCAGATGCCGCTGGCCCGCGTCCTCGAGGGCGGCACCTGGTACGCCGGGCGCCAGGTCGCGCGCGAGCGCCGCGCCGGCGGCGGCTCGCCCATCGCCGTCGACAGCGACGGCAGCGTGGTCTCTGACCGCGCTGCGGACGCGGCCGAGCGTTTCGGGCGGCGGCACCGCTGGTCGCGGCGCGCGTCCAGTGTGTCGGCGGGGTGTTGGGCGCTGACGCCCAGCGCCGGGCGACGACGCCCGGCCAATGGCACGCGGCCTGCGCCCGGAGCCAGCGGGTCGTCGACTGGGCAGGACAGGTGTCTGCCCAGGTCGGGTGTCAGGAGTTCATGGCCTGCACGCTCGACCTCGCGATGCAGGAGCCGTGACCGCTTGTCTCTTCTTCGATCGCGCCACCTGCCGCCGGTCGGTCCGCGACCGCTGCGCCGATGGCGCTGCGTGCGGCGCCCGACGCCGGCCCGCCGCGGCCGACGAAGGCGTAGACTGGGGAGGTGGCCGATCGGGACTCCACCGAGCCCGCCCCAGGGGTCACCGTTCTCGACCGCGCAGGTCGACGCGGCCGTCGATCAGTTGCGCGACGGCGACGCGACGGCGACCGCGACGATGACCTCGATGCCGCCGGGCCCGCGCCGACGTCGGCTGCCGCGGATGGATCGCGGCACGGTGATCGGCCGCTACGTCGTGATCGATCTGCTGGGCCAGGGCGGATGGGCGACGTCTACGCCGCCTACGATCCCTGAGCTCGATCGTCGGGTCGCGCTGAAGCTGGGTGCGCGACTCACCGGCGCAGGGGCCGCGAGCGGTTGATCGCCGAGGCCAAGGCCATGGCCCGCGTGTCGCACCTAACTTGTGCGCGGTCCACGACGCCGGCCGCTTCGCCGAGGGCGTCTTCATCGCCATGGAGCTGGTCGACGGTCAGACCCTCACCGAATGGCGACGCACGCCGCGCAGCTGGCGCGAGATCGTGACGGTGTTCGCCGCCGCAGGCGCCGGGCTGTGCGCCGCCCACGCCGCCGGCATCGTCCACCGCGACTGGGCCGGGCAACGTCATGATCGCCTGCGACGGGCGGTGCGCGTGCTCGACTTCGGCGTGGCCTGGTGTAGCGCGATGGTCGTGGCGCCAGACCCCGCGACGCCCGGCAGCGAGCCTGACCCCGACGCGGACGCCAGGCCGCCGGATCCTCGCCAGCCGGGCCATGGGCACGCCAGTCGTACATGGCGCCCGAGCAGCGGCGCCCCGGCGTCCACGACGCCCGCGTCGATCAGTACGCGTTCGCGGTGGCGCTGTACGAGGCGCTGTACGGCGAGCGGCCGTTCGCCGGCGACCACGCCGACGAGATCGCGGACAACGCGCTCGCCTACGGGTGCGGTCGCCGCCGCGCGAGCGCGACGTGCCGGCGTGGCTCCGGCGGTCGTTGCTCAGGGCGCTGCAACCCGAGCCCGGCGATCGCTTCCCGGCGCTGCAGGCGCTGCTGGTCGAGGTGGCCCGCGACCCGGCGCTGCACGGCGACGCGTCGCGCTGGGCGCCGTGGTGGCTGGGCTCGCGCGCTCGCGCTGGTCGGCCTGACCCGCCGCGCCGCCCGGTGCCGCCGTGCCGCGGCGTCGACGCGCCCGCGCTGGAGCTGTGGACCGACGCGGCGCGGGCGCGGGTGGCGACGGCGTTCGGCGCCACCGGGCGGCCCGCCGTCGACGGCTGACCGCCCGGGTCGCCGACGAGCTGCAGCGCCGCGCCCGCGCGCTGGGCGCGAGCCGGGTCGCGGCGTGCGAGGCGTCGAGCGTGCGCCACGAGCAGTCGCCGGCGCTGCTCGATCGCCGGATGACGTGCCTCGACCGGCGCGGCGCCGAGTTGGCGGCGCTGGTGGCGCGGCTGGGCGCGGCGCCCGACGCGGCGTTGATGGATCGCGCGCTTCGACGCCGTCGTGCGCCTGCCGCCGATCGACGCCTGCGCCGACGCCGAGGCGCTGGTGTCGGCGGTCCGCGGCCGACCGACCCGGCGCGCCAGCGCGATCTGGCGGCCGCCGGAGGCTGCGGCGGTGGCCGCGGGGCCCGCGCCGGGAGCTACGCCGCCGACGCCGCCACACCCGCGCGCTGGCGCGCGCCGGCGTCGAGCTCGCCGAACGCGCGGGCTGGAGCGTGCTGTCGCCGAGGTCCCGGGTCACCGACGTCGATGCGCGCTGATCGCCCGGCGACTACGCCGGCCTCCGACGACGAGGTGTTCCGCGCCGCGCGGCTCCGCGACCGAGGCCCGCGCCGAGCTTGCCGCGGCCGCGGCGTGGATCGCCGGCGTCAGGGTGCTAGCGGCGCTGGGGCGGCTGCAGGAGGCGCTGGCGATCGCGCACGCGCCGACGCCGCGCTGGCGCGGCTGGACCGGCCCGGGCCGCAGCCGGCGGCGTTGCTTTGGAGGGCGAAGCCGCGGCGCTCGGGCCACCGGCGACTTCGCGGCCGCGATGGCGCGCGACGATCAGGCCCTCGCGCTGCGCACCGCCGCCACTGGCGCCGACGTGCCCTGCCGGTGGGTGACGTGCTCAACCACAAGGCGATCCTGGTCCGCGGCAAGGCGACCACGCCGGCGCCGAGGCGCTGCATCGCCGCGTGCTCGCGCTACGCGCCTGGCCGGCGCCGACCATCCCGACGTCGCGTCTCCCTCGATAACCTCGGAGTGGTCTCGTAACACCAGGCGGCTCGACGAGGCCGCCGCGCTCTACCAGCAGGAATGTTAAGGCTGCGGCTGGCCACGCTCGGACGATCACGAGGACGTGTACCTCGCTCGCCAACCTCGGCGGCGTCTACCTCCTGATCGCGGCGAGCTGGCGCTGCCGCCGAAGATCACTTCGCCCGGCCCTCGCCACCTGGGCGCGCGTGTTCGGTCAAGGCACCCGGCGCTGGCCATCCGGGACCGGCAACCTCGTGGCGACGTCGCGCTGGCGCGCGGCGACGCCGCGTTAACGCGCTCGACCTGTGCCGCCGCGCCCACGCCGTCGAGCGAAGGCCTCCGAGCTCGCTCGCCCGAGCTCGCCCAGCCAGCCTCACCTGCGAGGGCGAGGCGCTCACCGCCGCCGGCAGCCCGCCGCCGCGATCGACGTCCTCGCGCGCCCCCTCGAGCTGCGTGAGGCCGCTCGTCGACGCCGCCGAGTCCGCGCGCACCGCCTCGCGCTGGCGATCGCGCTCGACGCGCGCTGGCCTCGATCGCCCGCGGGTCGTGCGGCTCGCCAAGCCGCCCGCGACGCGTTCACGGTCCGTCGCCGCGGCACGCGCGCGGGCCGAGGCGCTGGTGCGGGGACGGTGAGCTGACCCGCCGCATCCCGCGGATCGAGCGCGCGCGCACTCGGCGGCACGCGCCAGCGCCTGCCGCCCATCGAGTATGGACTCTGCGGTCAAACGCGTCGTCCGGCGCGGTCCGTCGCGTCGAGCGTCCAGGAATCCGGACCTTCGGCGCGATCGCGGCCACGTCGTCGGCGTGCCGCCAGGCCTCCGCGCCGGTCACGTCGTGCTGATGGGCGGGGAGTGCCACGCGGAGCCGCCATCACGCGCGCTCGACCGCTGGTGATGCGCGTCCCGCGGTAGGCTCGGCCGATGTCGTGGCTCAAGCGCGTCCTCTCGGACGGGGGCGGCCGACCGATCCGAAGATGCCGAGCCCGACGTCAGCTGCTCGTTCTGCGGGCGCCACCGCCGCGAGGTCCGCACTGGCTCGTCTCCCGGACCGGGGGGTGTACGTCCGCGACGGGTGCGTGCTCTTGTGCGACCAGATCCTCGACGACGAGGCCCACAAGGGACGGCGAGGCCAGCTACTACAGGGGGCGCTCCTGAGCGCGGTCGCACAGCTCGCGCACGCCCCTTACGCCCGCGCCCGGCCCGCCTTGCGCGCCGTGATCGAGCTTGGCCGCCGCCACCGGCTCGTGC
This sequence comes from Myxococcales bacterium, assembly GCA_016717005.1. Taxonomy (NCBI): domain Bacteria; kingdom Pseudomonadati; phylum Myxococcota; class Myxococcia; order Myxococcales; species Myxococcales bacterium. The sequence goes on from JADJUF010000002.1 coordinate 23,108, forward strand.
TGCGTGAGGTGATGGGGCCGCCTCGGCCGTGCACCTCGACCTCGACACCGCGGTGCCGCGCCTCGGCCATCCCGGCGGCCGACCGCACCCCGATGGACACGATCGATCCTCGGCGGCGCCTCGCCGATCCCCGAACACCACGACGAGGCCGTGACGGCGCTCGCGACCGTCGAGCCAGGCGCCGTCGACGCGGGATCGGCGCAGTGCTCCACACGCTGCACGACGTCCGGCCCGGTTCCAGCGCGGTGGGCTCGACGCTGAGCGCGATCCGACGCTGCGCGGTCCCGGGTCACGGAGCTCGAGGGCGCGACCGCCACCCTCCCTGCGGCGCGCGAGCGCGGACGCCGTCCGCGCGCGGCGGCTCGGCGTTCCTGACCGTGGCCGCGCTCGCCGCTCGCCCCCAGACGCGGCCGAAGACAGAGCGCGCGCCTACCTGGCCGCCCGCCCAGACTACGCGCTGGCGCACCACTACCTGGCCCGGGTCCTCACCGCCCGCGG
>JADJUF010000003.1 GCA_016717005.1 Myxococcales bacterium
TCTTCACCTCGAGCGACAAGGTCGTCAGCATCTTGGCGATCCTCGTCGGACAGGTTCACGTAAGAAGTCCGGGAACTCGCGCACCGCCGCGCCACGACCTCGAGCACCTTCCTCCTTGGTGCTTGTCGGCGGCGTCGCCCAGGTAGGCCGCCACGCTCGGGACGTTGAGCTCCTTGCTCCTAGGCGCCGCAGGCTGTCCTCGGTCGAGAACACCGCGCCCATCCCGGCGGGGTGAAGGTCCGCCGCACCAGGTCGGGCACGAAGGTCCGACAGGCGCTGCCGCAACGACTCCGACAGCCCGTCCTTGTCGCCGTGTGGGCCCGGTCGGATCCTCGCTTCGTCGGTGGCCATGCCCTCCCTGCGTACCGACCCCCGACCCCGCGCGAAGCACGCCGCGTGTTACGCTGCCCTCGTCGTGGACGCGGCCCGGCGCACCTCGCTCACGGACGCCGCCGAGGATTCGAGCGATTATCCGGCGGTGGCGGCGGCGCGTCCGCCCGGGGCGCCGCTGCGCGAGGGCCGCCCGCCGCGCCGGGCGCTCCGGTTCCTCAAGGCCTACTGGACCACGTTCCGGGTGATCCACAGCTACCTGTGGCTGCGGTTCTGGGCCCGGTGGCGCTCCGACGAGTGGGTCGATCGCCGCCTGCGCGCCGCGCACCTGCGCAACGCCCGACGGATCGAGCGGACCATCTGCGAGCTCCAGGGCCTGTTCATCAAGGTCGGACAGGTCATCTCGATCATGACCAACTTCTTGCCGGAGGAGTTCCGGCGCCAGCTCGAGGGGCTGCAGGACCACGTCCCGCCGCGGCCCTACCCCGACATCGCCGCGCGCATCCGCGAGGAGCTCGCCGGCGAGCCCGACGCGGTCTTCGCGTCGTTCGACCGCACGCCGATCGCGTCGGCGTCGATCGGCCAGGTCCACCGCGCGCGCCTGCACTCGGGCGAGGACGTCGCGGTCAAGGTCCAGTACCCCGACATCGACGAGATCGTGCGCGGCGACCTGCGCACGCTCCGTCGGATCTTCCGGATCGTGCAGTGGTTCGTGCCGTACCAGGGCCTCGACGACGTCTACCGCGAGATCCGCGCGATCGTGCTGGCCGAGCTCGACTTCCGGGCCGAGGCCGACAACGGCGATCGCATCGCCGCCAACTTCACCGATCGCCCCGACGTGGCGTTCCCCAAGGTCGTGCGCGAGCGCTCGACCGCGCGCGTGCTGACCACGCGCTTCGAGCCCGGCGTCAAGATCTCCGACGCCGCCGGCGTCAAGGCGATGGGGCTCGACCGCCGCGGCGTGGCCCGGCAGGTCGTCGAGGTCTACTGCCAGCAGATCTTCACCGACGGCGCCTACCACGCCGACCCGCACCCCGGGAACCTGCTCGTCCGGCCGCGCGCCGACGGCGAGGGCGCCGAGCTGGTGTTCCTGGACTTCGGCGCGGTCGCGACGATCTCGCCCGAGTTCCGGCAGGGCATCGTCGAGCTGATCCAGGGCGGCCTGACCCGCGACACCCCACGGATCGTCCGGGCGATGCGGCAGATGGGCTTCGTGGCCCGCGGCGCCGACGACCGCGTGTTCGAGCAGGTCATCGAGTACTTCCACGATCGCTTCAGCGAGAGCATCTCGCTCGACACGCTCAACCTGAAGGATCTGAAGGTCGACCCCGAGAAGACGCTCGAGAAGAGCCTCGAGAGCCTGGCCGACCTGCGCAAGATGGACATCTCGTTGCGCGAGCTGTCCGAGAGCTTCCACGTGCCCAAGGAGGCGATCGTCCTCGAGCGTACGCTGCTGCTGCTCACCGGCCTGTGCACCGAGCTCGACCCGACGCTCAACCCGATGGCGGTGATCCGGCCGTACCTCGAGCGGTTCGTGCTCGGCGACAGCGACTGGTCGGCCGTGCTGATGGACACCAGCCGCGACGTCATGATGAGCGTGGCGTCGCTGCCCGGCGAGCTGCGCCGGTTCCTGCGCCAGGCCCACGCCGGCGACCTGCGCCTGCGGGTGTCGAACCTCGACACCTCGAGCCAGCTCCTGTACCGGCTCGGCCACCAGGGCATCTTCGCCGCGGTCGGCATCGCCGGCGCCGCGTTCGCGCTGGTGCTCGAGGGCCGCGGCGAGCTGGCGCGCGCCGACTGGGGCTGGTGGACCGCGCGCATCGCCGGGGTGATGCTGGTGTGGTCGTGGTGGACCTCGCGCGCGCTCTTGCGGCGGAAGCGGACATGATCGTCGTCGCCGCCCCCGGGTTCGAGGACGCCGCCGAGGCCCTGCGGCTGTCGCTCGACGCGGCCGCGTGCTCGAGCCTGGTCCGGCAGTTCCCCGACGGCGAGTGCTACGTGCGGCTCGACGGCGACGTCGCCGGGCGCGAGGTCGTCGTGGTGGGTGGCCTCGATCGCCCGGCCGAGCGGCTGCTGCCGACGCTGTTCCTGGCCGCGACCGCGAAGGACCTGGGCGCGCGCCGGGTCGGCCTGGTCGCGCCGTACCTGTCGTTCATGCGCCAGGACAGCCGGTTCCACGCCGGCGAGGGCCTGACCTCGGCCTACTTCGCCCGGCTGCTGTCGAACGCCTTCGACTGGCTGTGCACCGTCGACCCGCACCTGCACCGGTGGTCGTCGCTCGACGCGATCTACCGCATCCCGACCCACGTCGTCCACGCCGCGCCCGCGATCGCCGCGTGGATCAGCGCCCACGTCGACGCGCCGGTGCTGATCGGCCCCGACGCCGAGAGCGAGCAGTGGGTGGCCGCGGTCGCCCGCGAGCTGGGCGCGCCGTTCGTGGTGCTCGAGAAGACCCGCACCGGCGACCGCGACGTGCGCGTGTCGACGCCCGACCTCGACGGCCACCGCGACCGCACGCCGGTCGTGATCGACGACATCATCTCGACCGGGCGCACGATGATCGAGACGCTGCTCCACCTGCGCGCGCTCGGCACGCGCGAGGCGGTGTGCGTCGGCGTCCACGCGGTCATGGCCGATCGCGCCCACGACGATCTGCTCGCCGCCGGCGCCGCCCGCGTCGTCACCTGCGACACGATCGCCCACCCGTCGAACCGGATCGCGGTCGGCCCGCTCCTGGCCGACGGCGTCCGGGCGCTGCTCGCGCACTGACGACGGCGCCGGCGCGGACGCGCGGACGGACGCGCCGTCGATGGACGCGCGCGCGCCGGGCCGGTCGTCACCCCGCCATCAGCGCGACCGCGGCGCGCAGCGCCCGGGCGGCGCTCCACAGCGCGGCGGCGTTGCGGCCGGCGTCGGCCTGCTCCTGGACGTCCGCGGCCTGGTCGAGCTCGTCGGCGTGGGCCGCGATCGTCGCCGCCAGCGCGGCGTGGCCCGCGGTCGGCGCCGCCGCGATCAGCTCGGGCGCGCCGAACTCGAAGCACGCGAGCAAGCAGCCGCGGGCGTACGCGGTGATCACCGCCGGGCCAGGCCGGGCCCGCGCCAGCGCCAGCAAGGTCCGCAGCAGCCGGGCCGCGCGCTCGTCGTTCCAGGTCCGGATCCGATGGCACAGCGCCCGCTGCGCCCGCGCGAGGTCGGGGCCGAGCCCGAGCTCGTCCTCGGCGCCCGCGATCGCCGTGACCCGCGCGTCGGCCACGCGCGCGCGCGCCCGCTCGTGCGCGGCGGCGGCGACGTCGGCCGCGGCCAGCGCCGCCGCGACCACGCGGTCGACCTGCGCGTCCGCGACCACGCGCAGGTCGGCCACGACCACGTGCTCCTCGTACACGCGCGCCGGGTCGCCCCCGTGCTCGATCGTCGTGCGCTCGACCAGCGCGTCGCCGACGACCAGGTGGCGCGTCACCCACAGGTCGTCCTCATCGCTGAACGTGCGCCCGTGGAACCAGCGCGCGACCGTGCCGCCCGGCTCGATCAGCGCGAACGACTCGTCGCGCCGCGCCAGGATCAGCTCGCCCGCGCGCCATCGCATCCCGGCAGTGTACGCCGCGGCGCCCCGCGACGCCCCGCGGCGTCCTGACGATGCCCCACCGCACCCGAGCGCCGCGCGCGCGATGCCGAGCCCGGCGAGGTCGCCCGGACGGACGTGGCGACTCATGCTGTCGAGCGCCGAGCTCCGCGCAGCCGGGCCCACTCGGCGTCGTCCGATCTTCGTCCGGTTTTCGGACAGATGGCCGAGCACCGGACGCGGCCGGACAGTGGTCGCAGTCAGATCGCGGGGATGGCGCTGGCAGGCCGCTTGCTCATGGGCTGGCGCGATGTCGCTGCCCCGCCCGGTCCGGCCCGGAAGGTTCCTGCCCCCCCCGGTCCGGAGGCGTCCGGTCCGGAGGCGTCGCGAGGGCGGCCCAGCGTCGAACGCGCGCAGCGCGCTCCGACCGGGCTGTGATCTCGACGACCCAGGAGTTGACGCCGTCCCCTGGCTCTATCCAACGAGCTTGACTGCTTAGCTAGGTTAGCTAGACTCACTTCGTGAAGATCGTGAACATGCACGAGGCCAAGTCGACCCTGTCGCAGCTCGTCGAGCAGGTCGAGCGCGGCGAGGAGATCGTGCTGGCGCGAGCCGGGACCCCGGTGGCCCGCCTGGTGCCGCTGCGTCCGTCGTCCCCGCGCGTGCTGGGTCGGTGGCGCGGCCAGGTCCGGATGGCCGACGACTTCGACGCCCCGCTGCCCGACGACGAGCTCGCGGCCTGGACCGGCGCGTGATCCTGCTGCTCGATACCCACGCGCTGATCTGGGCGCTCGAGGACAGCCCGCGGCTGTCGCCGACCGCCCGCGCCGCGATCGTCGATGGCAAGAACACCGTGCTCGCCAGCGCCGCCTCGGGCTGGGAGATCGGGATCAAGCGCGGGCTCGGCCGCCTCGACACCCCCGACGACCTCGAGGCGGCGATCGACGCGGCCGGCTTTGGCAAGCGCATGATCACGTTCGCCGACGCCCTCCGCGTCGCCGCCCTGCCACCGCACCACCGCGATCCGTTCGACCGCATGCTGGTGGCCCAGGCGCTCGAAGACGGGATCCCGCTCGTCAGCTGCGATCCGCTGGTCGCCCGCTATCCGATCCAGATCGTCTGGTGACCGTCGCCGCCGCTCGACGGGCGCGCCATGCCCATGCCGCCCGGCGTGCGCACGCGATGACCGCACGCGTTCGGCGCAGCCTCCGATCACCTGCCCGGGAGGCGGCCCTCCGAAAACCGTTCTTGCCTGCCGCCAGTCTGGCGCCCCCGTCGAGGCATCCGAGGACAACTCGAACCCGCGCCGAACGATCTGGGCCGTCTCAGGAGACCCCGGCGCATGTCGGAGGAGCTCAGCGAAGGCGCCTCGCGCGCGTCCCGCTCAGTCCGGGATCGTGCCGGGGTCGGTGACGTCGACCGACCACTGGAAGTTGTCGAGCGCGACCAGCGAGTCGAGGACGTGGTCGCTGGTGTCCCAGATCGCCAGGCGCAGCGTGATGATCTCGCCGCCGACGACGTTGCCGCTGGTCTGCAGCCAGCCGGTGGCGCCGCCCTGGAGGCTGTTGCCGTCGCAGTCGCCGGGCGACGCCGAGTCGAGGCCGGTGCCCGCGAGCTGGCCGGTCCCGGCGCAGGTGTTGATCGTGCCGGGCGTCGAGGCGAACGCGCAGCCGGTGCTGCCGTTGACGCACTGGGTGAACAGGCCGGTGTCGCCGTAGCCGAGGTTCACGCCGACCGGATAGATCTGCATGGTCGACGGCTGGCGGTAGAACGCCAGGTTCTTGTCGGTCGGGTTGGCGGGCACGCCGGCCCAGGTCGAGTCGAGCAGCGCGACGAAGAAGTCGTTGTACGGGCTGCACACGTACTCGGGGAACTCCGCCGAGAAGAAGTTGGACGCGAACGAGAACGACTTGGCGTTCGACGGCACGCGGATCCGCAGCGTCAACATGACCGAGTCCTCGGCCATCGACAGCGCGTTGACCGCCGGGCAGCCCGGCGCGTTGGGCAACATGCCGCCGTTGGCGGCCAGCCAGTCGGCCGGGAACGGCGCCGAGGTCAGGTGGTTCGACGACAGCTCGAAGTCGACGTGGGCCGGGCTGCTCTGCCCGACCGCGGCCGCGGCGCCGCTCGACAGGAGCGCCATGCCCAGGCCGCCGCCCTGGGGCAGCGTGCCCGGGCCGAAGTTGGGGCGGATCGAGTGGCCGACGGCGTTGGGCGTGCCCGCGCCGTTCGCCAGCGACAGGGTCGCGCTGATGACACCCCAGCGGCGCGAGGCCTCGGTCGCGCTGGTGCACAGGTCGATCGCGCGCGCGTAGTCGACCGCGTCGAGCGAGTTCGACGGCAGGCCCATGTCACACACGCTCACGGTGTTGTCGATGTTGCCGTCGCAGTCGTCGTCGACGTCGTTGCCGGCGGCGTCGAACGCGCCCGGGTTGACGAGCTCGGGGCGGGTGCAGCCGGACTCCGTCGTCGCAGCAGTCGCCGTCACAGGTCGTGAAGCCGTCGCCGTCGAGATCGACGTTCTCGTCGGGCTGGCCGGTGCAGTCCTCGTCGATGCCGTTGCCGCACACCTCCTCGGTCGGCAGCACCTGGCCCTGGCACAGGCTCCACTGGTGGTTCGGCAGGCAGCTCCGGGTGCCGCCGCGGCACGGCCCGACGCCCTCGGTCGCCGGGACGCCGTCGTAGCAGGGCATGGTCTGGCCGGGCGAGCAGTCACTCGAGCAGGTGCCGCGCTGGCAGGTCTCGGTGCCCGCGCAGGTGGTGCCGCACTCGCCGCAGTTGAGCGGGTCGTTGTCCAGGTCGGCGCCGGGGCAGTCGGCGTTGCCAGCAGGCGAGCCGGGGCCACAGGCGGCGAACAGGACGACGGCGAAAGCGGACACGATCCAGCGCATGAGGACTCCTTCGCGAATCAGGCGAATGATCCGGCGACTCTCCAACGGATCGCCAACCGGCACAAGCGCAGAATCCCGGGGGACCGCAACCTCGGTGCGATCGGTCGGCCAGTTGTGGGCCGCGGCGGTGGCCCACCGGCGCCCGCCAGTGCCAAGCTCCGAGACCTATGGCGATGACCACGACCCCCACGGGCCTCCAGTACGAAGACACCCGCGCCGGCACCGGCGCCTCGCCGACCGGCGGCCAGACGTGCGTGATGCACTACACCGGCTGGCTCTGGGTCAACGGCGCCAAGGGCGCCAAGTTCGACAGCTCGCACGATCGCGCGCAGCCGTTCTCGTTCCCGATCGGGCGCGGCCGCGTCATCAAGGGCTGGGACGAGGGCGTCGCGTCGATGCAGGTCGGCGGGGCCCGGACCCTGCTCATCCCGCCGGACCTGGGCTACGGCAGCCGCGGCGCCGGTGGCGTGATCCCGCCCGGCGCGACGCTCCTGTTCGAGGTCGAGCTGCTCGAGGTCCGCTGACGCGGCGGCGGGCGCGACTCGTCCGGCCGTGCTAGTTTGAGGTCCACATGCGCGCGGGTTCGATCGCTCTCGCCGTCGGAAGCGCGGTCGTCGCGCTCGGCGGGCTGTACCTGCTGATCGAGCTGCGCGCCGGTCCCTCGACGGCCCCGGCCGCGGCGGCCCCCGAACCCAAGCGCGCCGCGGCGCGGCCCAGCCCGACGATCGAGCGCGAGCCGACGTCGGCCGGCGGGGGCAAGCGCCCCGACCGCCCCGCCGGCGGGAACACCAGGCTGCCCACGCCGTGGCAACGCGGCGACGCGGCGGGCCCGATGCTGGCCAAGCTCGACGGGGACCCTGCCGCCGACAAGGTCGCCAGCGACCAGGCGATGTCGGTCGAGACCGCGGATCACCTGCTCGAGGCCAACAAGCTCTACGACCGCGGCGACTACGACGGCGCCCGCACCCTCGCGGTCAAGCTGCTCGGCGACGCGCCCGGCAACGTGCGGCTGCTGCGGGTCGTGGTGTCGTCGTCGTGCATCATGGGCGACGGCGACACCGCCAACCAGTACGCCGGGCAGCTGCCCGAGCCCGATCGCGTGCAGATGGTCGATCGCTGCGCCAAGTTCCAGATCGCCCTCAAGTAGCGAGGCGCGATTGTGTCGACGCCCCGGTAGCACGGCCGCGCAAAGCGGTTACAGTCCGCGCCCGAAAGGATCTCGTCCGCATGACTCAGAGCCTGGTTGAACGTATCGGCGTCGCGCCGCACCGCGAGAAGGTCATCGAGGACTGCTGTGGCCTCGTCGACGCCCAGGTCAAGGCCAAGAGCGGCTTCTCGGGCATCGCCATCAAGGGCGTCTACGCGACGGTCAAGACCTTCAAGCGCGGCTTCGTGCCGTCGGTCGTCAACGCGATGCTCGACGAGTGGCTCGGCAAGCTGCAGCCCTACCACGACAAGTGGGCCGGCGCCGACGGCGGCTTCGCGCAGTTCCTGATCGCCCGCTCGGACGACGTCGCCGAGGACCTCCTGCTGGTCACCGACGCCCGCGCCAAGAAGAGCGAGCACGGCACCGTCAAGAACTCTACGAGAAGAACCGCGCGTCGGCCAAGAAGAACGTGGTCGAGGCCGTGCCCGAGCTGGCGCGCCTGATCGAGAAGCACCTGGCCGCGTCCGACTCGGCCGCCGCAGCCCCCGCCGCGGACGCCAAGCCCGCCGCGGCGCCAACGCCGCCGACCGCGTAGCGCGGAGGATCCGGGAAGCCGCATCCGGAATCGGAAGCGGGACCGGACGCAGCGTCAGAACCGGCGGCGGAGCCGGCGCTACTGCTCGAGCAGGTGCACCATGAGGTATCCCTCGGCGGTGCGGCGGGGGCCGGGGGCGCCCGACATCTGGCGGAAGTCCGCGGCGAGCTGGCGCCGGTTGTACGAGCGGTACAGCGCCATCGGGTCGATCTCGCGCGAGTGCTCGAGCTCGTCGATGTGTCGCCCCAGCACCCTCGAGGCCCACGCGGCGCTGACGGCGGTCTTGCCCTCCTCGCGCATGCGGCTCCGCAGCGTGCCCAGCTCTTCCCAGGTCATGTTGAACAGGAACTCCTCGAACGCCGCGGTCTCGGGCACCGACATGCCGTCGCGCGCGAAGAACTCGAGGACCTCGGGTGAGCAGTCCTCGCACACCAGCCGGAAGGTCTCGGTCGCGCCGACCAGGCAGCCGAAGTCGCTCGTGATCCGGTTGCGCGCGTGCCACGCCGACTCGAGGATGGGCGCGAAGTCGTCGATCTCGAGCGTCGAGTCGTCCCCAGATCGAGATGAGCTGATCCGCGCAGCGGCGCTTGCAGATGTCGCTGAGGTCGGGCTTGCGCAGGAGCGCGAGGAACAGGTCCTCGCACAGCAGCGTGTAGATCGACTGCGCCAGCTCCTCGTTGAGATCGTGGATCAGCCGGGCCTCGTCGACGGCGCCGTCGGACGAGCTGTTCGCCGCCGCCGTGGCCTTGATGAAGGCGCGCAGGAAGTTGATCTTGGTCAAGAGCGCCGTGCGCGACAGCGTCGCCTTGAGCGGCATCATCAGCTCGCCCGAGAGGCCGTCGAGCGTGGTCAGGTGCTCGATCAGGGTCGACTCGTCGCGGGCCTCGCCGCCCATCGAGGTCGGCGCGCGCAGCGGCCGCGAGCTCTCGAGCAGCGCGTTGGTCTGGCGCAGCTGATCGATGAGGTCGCGCAGGATCTGGGCGTCCGCGGGGGCCCGGGCCGCGACCACGCGCAGCGCCTGATCGACCACCTCGACCTCGTGGCGGTCCAGGAGATGGACCGCGACGACTTCGGCCGACTGCAACATCGGGGTCAAGCTACCACCGATATGCGGCGCTGCCGAGAGGACATGACCGCCACCGGCCGCGACCGTCGCCATCTGGGTCACGACGCGGCCCCGCCGGCCGCCTCCCGGCGCTTGAGCAAGAACCGGACGGCGGCGGCGACGAGGATCAGCACGACCAGGGCCGCGATCACCAGGTCGACCCGCTTGGCCTTCTTGGCCACCGACTCCCAGTTCGCGCCGATCTGGTACCCGAGCACCATCAGGCCCCCGCCCCACAAGGTCGAGCCGAGGAACGTCTGGAACATGAACAGCGACAGGCGCATCCGGGCGATGCCCGCGGGATCGAGATCAGGTGGCGGACCACCGGCAGGAACCGGGCGATGAGCACGGTCCAGGCCCCGTGGCGGGCGAAGAACTGCTCGGTCTTCTCGATGTCCGCGGGGCGGACGAACACGCATTTTGCCCCACTTGAGCAGCAGCGGCTTTGCCGCCGGCCGCGCCGATCCAGTCAGGATCAGCGACCCCGTCATGGCGGCGGCCGGAGTTGACCGCGAGGATCGCCGGCAGGGAGAAGCCTTGCCTGGCTGGCCATGTAGCCCGCGAACGGCATCACCAGCAGCGACGGCACCGGCACCATCGTGCTCTCGAGCACGATCAGCAGGAACAGGCCCGGGTAGCCGACGTCGGCGATGAAGTTCTGCATCCAGTGGGCGATGGAGTCGAGCACGGGCCGGCGTTATTGCTCGGTCGCCGGGGCGATGCAACCGCGGCGGGGCGCCAGTGTGACCGGGTCGGCGTGCCCACATGGCCCCACCAGCGACGCCGCGCCGGGTCGCCGCCGCATCGTGTATCGTGGTCGCAATGGGGGCCCACGTGCGATCTCTTGCTGTCCTTGCGCTCGCGACCGTCGCCTCGGCGGCTGCTTCCTGTTCAACAGCGACGACAGCGGCAAGACCGGCCCCGACGGCGGCGCCGGCTCGGCGTGCCAGGCCGCCGACGAGTGCGGCGCCGGCCTCGTGCGCCGCCGACGTCTGCATCAACCCCGGCACCGTCGGCATCGGCGGCAGCTGCTCGGCCAGCCGTGACTGCGCGACCGGCCTGCAGTGCGCCCTCAACGGGGTCTGCGCCCGGCCGGTGGCGGCACCGTCGGCAGCGCGTGCGCCCGGGCGCCGACTGCCGGAGCGAGCTCCGGTGCGAGCTCGACGGGCTCGGCGGCACCTGCCAGATGGCGGGCGCCGGCGACGTCGGCGCGAGCTGCGCCAGCGGCGCCGACTGCCTCGCTGGGCTGGCCTGCACCGCCGGCGGGATGTGCGATCGCGCCAGCGAGGCGTTCCCGCCGTTCCCCGGCATCACCTGCGGCGCCGACGAGAGCCCGTTCCGCGGCTACTTCGAGATCCCGCGCCCGAGCCGGCGCCTGGCGGACTTCTACCGGCTGCCGTTCCCCAACGACGCGCGGATCAAGGCCGACGGCACGCTCGACCTGTCCGACTTCCCGCGCCCGGGCCAGACCGCCCTCGGGGTCGATCTGGTCGCTCTCTACGCCGACGCGGCCGAGGCCGACTTCGCCGGGTTCGCGTCGATCTCGGTGGCGTCGTTCCGGTTCTCGTCGCCGCTCGACTTCAGCACGGTCGCCGACGGCGCCGCGGTGTTCCTGGTCGACATCACCACGCCCGGCGCGCCGGGCTTCGCGCCAACCGCGGCCGCGAGTTCGGCTACGACCGGCCGCGGCAAGTTCGCGTGCCAGAACCGCTTCACGCTCGGCAACCGCACCACCGACGCGCTCGAGCCCGGCCACACCTACGCGGCCTGGATCTCGACCGCGGCCCGCTCCGCCACCGGGGCGGTGCCGACCCAGGACGCGGATCTGATCGCGATGCTCGCGGCGACGCCGCCGACCGATCCCGACCTGATGCGGGCCTGGGACCAGTACGCGAAGTTCCGCGCGTACCTCGCGGCCGACAGCCGCGCGGCCGACACGGTCGCGACCGTCGCGATGTTCACGGTGGCCGACGCCAGCGCCCAGGCCCGCGCGCTCGCCGCGCAGGTGGCCGCGCGCGCGGCCCCGCCGTCACCGATCTCACGCTGTGCGACGGCGCGACCCCGTCGCCGCGCGCGCCCGCCGACGATCCCACCCGCGCCTGCGGCGACCTCGAGCGGCGGCTTCTGGGAGCCCAGGGTCGGCGCTGGCGGTGCCGAACTACCAGGCCGGCACCTGCCCTACGAGCGCCCGGTCGACGGCGGCGCGATCGCGGTCGACGGCGCCGGCGCGCCGATGGTCCAGGGCGAGCTGCCGGTGTGCTTCGCGATGACGATCCCCAAGGGCATGATGCCGAGCGGCGGCTGGCCGGTCGTGGTCGCCCACGGCACCGGCGGCAACTACCGCTCGGCCATCGGCAACGGCATCGCCGAGCGCCTGGCCCCCCGACAGCCTGATGTTCAACATCGTCAACCCGCGGGCGGCGCGCGACAACCACCTGCAGGGTGCGGTCGACGTCATGACCGCGCTGCGCCTCGGCGACGTGACCGGGCTGACCGCGCCGATGGTGGGCCCGTTCCAGCTCGACCCGGCGCGCACGTACTTCTTCGGCCACTCGCGGGGCAACAACGTCGGCATCCCGGCGCTCGCGGTCAGCGACCGCGCCCCGGCGGCGATCTTCTCCGGGCGCCGGCTCGGTGCTGATCGAGGGCATCCTCGGCAAGAAGCAGCCGGTCGACGCGCGCGCCGGCCTCGAGTTCCTGCTGGGCGAGCCGCTCGGCGGCGGTCACCGGTGATGACGATCTGGCAGCTGTTCTTCGACAAGATCGACCCGGTGAACTACGCGTCGATGCTGATCCGGCGCCCGCCGCCGGGCGTCGCGTCGAAGCACGTGGATGTCGTGGGCAAGGGCGACAGCTACTCGCCCGAGGCCACGCTGACCGCGACCGCCCACGCCGCGGGCTGCAGGTCGCGGCGCCGGTGGTGACGCCGATCGCCCTGGCGACCGACGCGCGTCCGATCACGCCGAACCGGGTCGCCGGCGACGGGCCGACGCGGTTCGGGGGCGGTGTTCCAGTACGACCTCGCCGGCGCCGCCGACGGGCACTTCGTCACGACGGAGAGCGCCGCGGCGCTGGCCGACTGGGGAGGCGTTCCTGACCTCGACCGCGGCCACCGGCACGCCGACGGTGCCCTGACACCGTCCCGGCACGGGCGCCTGGTAACGTGCCCGCGATGACCGCCACCCCGCCGGGCGCCGCCCCGGAAGCACCCGCGTCCTGGCGCTCCCGCATCTTCGCGATCTCGTGGCTGTCGTACTTCTCGTACTACTTCACGCGGAACTTCTCGGTCGCCAAGAGGACATCAGCCGAGAGTTCGGGTTCGACAAGGTCGAGCTCGGCTGGATCGACACCGCCAGCCTGGGGATGTACCTCGGGCAGTTCGTCCACGGCGTCGTCGGTGGTGCTGGGGGCCGCGCCGGCTGATCGCGCTGGGCATGCTGACGTCGGCGGCGCTGTCGGTCGCGTTCGGCACCCAGAGCCTGCTCGGCGTGCTGATCCCGATCTGGGGCCTCAACGGCTTCGTCCAGGCCACCGGCTGGCCCCGGCAACGGCAAGCTGCTGGCGTCGTGGTTCGACACCCGCCGCCGCGGCGAGATGATGGGCGTGTGGTCGACCTGCTACCAGGCCGGCGGCGTGGCCGCCAAGCTGGTCGCGATCCAGTTCCTGGTCCGGTTCGGCTGGCGCTGGACGTTCTTCGGCCCGGCGCTTTGTGGGTCGCGGTGGTCGGCGGCGCGGTGTTCCTCTTTGCTGGTGCGCGATCGCCCGAGCGACGTCGGCTTCGCCGATTTCGAGCTGCCGCCGATGGCGGGGGCCACGCGCACCGTGAGGAGCTGGCGGTGCTGCGGCGCGCGGCCCGGGCCGAGGTGCTGCGCACGTCCCGGATCTGGTTCATGGGCGCCAACTACTTGCCTGAAGCCTTCCGCGTGCGATACGCGTTCCTGTACTGGCTGCCGTTCTACCTGGCCGGGGCCACCACTACTCGAGCGAGAAGGCCGGGTACGTGTCGATCGCGTTCGACGCCGGCGGCATCCCGTTCGTGATCCCGCTCGGCATCGTCGCGGACCGCGTGCTGGGCCGGCGCCGGATCCCGACCGCGGCGCTGTCGTGCGTGGCGCTGTGCGGCGCGTTCGCGCTG
>JADJUF010000004.1 GCA_016717005.1 Myxococcales bacterium
CGTGCCCATGCCATCTGGCGGACCCGCACTGCACTGCCGCTCGCTTACGCGTCCGCGGGCAGCAGAAGGGGTTTCTCGTCAGCCAGCAGCGGGGACAGTCGCGGCCATCGCGCCATTCTCGCTTGACTCGACGCCGGAGCGACCCATCATCGCGAAGTGGCCGGACCCGTGACGCGCGTGGTTTGGGCGTAATCGATGAGTCGCGACCACCAGCAGCAGCCGGGCGCGGCGCAGGGGCAGGCCGGCGCCGTCGTCAGCCACAGCAGCGGCCGCGAGCGGCGGGATCGCGAAGGCCACCTGGCGGTCCAGCACCTGGAAGGCGGCGTGTTCCCGCGCATCTCGACCTGGGCGGCGACAGCGATCGAGAGCAGAACTTCGTCGCGGCGCGCGCGGCAGCGATGCAGTGGTACGTCAACAAGCCGTTCCTGCGGACGCTGGCGCGTCGCTGGATCACGCGACCGTCAGGTCGTGAGCGCAAACGCTGCTCGACGAGATGGCCCCCGCTCGAGGCGCAGCTCCCCGATCTGTTCGAGCTCGGGTTCGCGGACGACGAGGCCGCGAAGGGCCGCACGCGCGCTGGCTGGCCCGGATCGGCGGCGCCGCGCGCCGCTCAAGGAGGCGGCGCAGGGTCCGGGCAGCGACGGACACGCCTGCCGCGACGGCCGCGCAGGCCACGACCACAGCGCCAGCCGCGCCTGCGACAGACGCCGTCAGCCGCACCGCGAGCGGGTCGCCGCGCTGCAGTCGCCGCTGCGCCCGAGAACATCAGGCCCGACCGGCTCGACTGGCGGGTCGTAGCCCAGGGTGGTCGGGGTCAGCGTGATCGCGTGGGCCGAGATGGAGCGGATGCGGGGCAATCCCGTGACGCGGGTCCCGGCGGACATCATCCACGCGCTGGTCACCTCGCCGGAGTACACCAGCGGGTTCGCGGTCGGCGGCGTCGAGGGCGTCTGGGCGGCGCTCAAGGACAACGCCGCGATCTTTGTCGGCATCTACGACCTCGTGAAAGATCTGGTCAAGACGCACCTGGTGAAGGCGGGGACCTCGGCGTCTTGCTCGCGGTGCGCGACAAGATCATGGAGCTGATCGCCGCCGGCCCGGCAGGTCCCCGCGGCGATCAAGGCGTTCACCGAGCGCTGGAACGACAACTCCGACTTGCACGCCCAGGGGCGCTTCCAGGGGCCACGCCGTCGGCTCCATCGCGGTCAGATCGCGGCGCTGGTCATCGGCGCGATCGCCCCCGGCAGCCAGTACGCCGACGTCATCCGCATCCTCAAGCTCGCCACCGATCCGCTCGGTGGCCTGCTCGAGGTCGCCACCACCGCCAAGGCCGCGCGCGCCGCCAAGGCCGCGACGACGGTCGAGCACGCCGTGGACGGCGCCGTCGTCGGCGAGCGCGCCGGCCTCCACGCGGCCGAAGGCGCCGCGGCCGGCGAGCGCCGGCTGGGCAGCGTGTTCGAGGAGGCGACCGCGGGAGGCAAGGCGGGAGCAGGCGCTGACGGCGCGCACGCGGGCGCGGGCCTGCGCGCTGGCGAGTCAGTCGCGGCGCACGAGGCTGGACCCGCCAACCTGATGATGGTCGAGGACGCCGCTCGGCCGCTGTCGCGACTCGAGACGCTGCGCGACGCGCTGCCGCCCGACTTGCACGGCCGCGTCCGCATCGTCGAATCGCCGGTGCATACGGACTCCACCGTGTCGGTCACCTACCGCGACGGCGTCGAGATCGTCGTCGGCGCCCAGGCAACTCCCCGCCACATCGCGTACCACATCGAGACCGCGCGCGCGCTCCTGCGCTACGAGGGCCTCACCGGCGAGATCCGCAAGCTGATCGACCAGGTGCTCTCGCTCCTGCACATCCGCGCCGGCTACGGCACCCGCGGCTTCGAGGCCGACCTCGAGGTCCGCAAGCTCACCGGCATCCGCGACGACCTGCACCGCCTCCTCGCCCGCACCGACGGCCGCCTCCACGGCGGCGCCGCGCTCGATCCCGCCGAACTCCGCGCCGAGCTCGCCAGCGTCGAGGCGCAGCTGGCCGAGCATCGGCAGGCGCTTGGCTCATTCGAAGACGGTCGTGGAGCCGTCGCCGCGGAGGGGCCGAAGGCGACCCCACAGACTGGACCTTCCGACGCCGGCGCGCCGCACGAGGCCAAGACCGCCGATGGACGCGGGGGCCCTGACCCCGAGGCCGCGACGACCGCAGGCGCCGCCCCGGTCACAGGCCCGTCGTTGACGACGGAACTCGGCCAACTCGGCGCAAGGCTCCACGCCGCTGGCGTCGCCGAAGCCGAGGCGACCCGTCTCACCCGTGCCCTCCAGGTCCCCGCTGTTGACCCAGCCCGCATCGCTGGCTACCCGCCCCACGGCCTTCCGCGCATCGCCAATCCGAAGGTCCTCGACCACCTCGAGGAGGTCGCCGCGCTCCAGCGCCAAGGGCGCATCACGGGCCTCGACGACTGGATCGAGACGACGAAGTCCGGCGCGACCGCGCCGGCCGATCTGGCGCTCGAGTTGCGTGAAGCCGTGCGCCAGGCACGGGTGAAGCCTGACGATGTGATCCATATCGGCAGCGACGCTAAGGCACCAATGATGCCCGGCGGCCGCGGTCGTGCTCGATCATTCGACATGGCCGTGGCGTCGCGGTCAGGTGCCGTCTCGGCGAGCGTAGAGGTCACGGCGGCGGCCCCAGTTCGCTACGGTGCGGAGCTCGGCGAAGCGATCAGACATGGGACAGTCAAGGCTGTCGATCGGGCGGCAATGGGCATGCCGATCGAAGGGACGCGCGAACTCTCGATCTATACCAGCTTGGCGCCGCCGCGAGATCGCAAGAGCGGGCTTCAGGCCATCGACAAGATCACTGGCGCGCGCACGAAGACGACGCACCAGGTGCCCCCGCTCGTCATCCCGGAAGGCAACCTGTACGAGGAGATCGCGATGCAGCTGGACCGCACCAACGGTGCTGAGCAACTCGACGGCGTGACGCTCTTGGACCGAAATTCAGGGAGTGTCCTCGCGGCCTATCACCGCGATGGCGCGAAGTGGGAGCTAGTGCGATGACGGCCGCGATCGCCAGCGAGCATGCCGTGCGGCGCGTCCGACTCGAGTGGGAGCCCGCAGAGCACCTCGATCGAAAGGGACGTGCCGTCGAGCTGGCGATGGCCTTCGCCACAGTTACGGAGGGCTGGATCGAACTACTAGCGGTTGAAGCAGCCATCCGAGGTGCCGACGGCAGGTCCAGCGAGGATGTCGAGCCCACGATTGGGGCATGCGGCCTTGTTCGTGCCGACGTCTCCGCCGACGTGAACCTCGACCGGCTCATGTTCTGGCGTGCGCATGCATGGACCCGGCGCCCCGTGTTGGACCGGACGCAGCTGGTCGACTGGGCCACGTCGACGATCGAACTGGGGCGCCCTTCGCTTCCGGTTGGCGCGCCGACGTTGACCCAACTCGGCCTTCGGGCCTGCTGGACTCGCGTACCGCCCTCGTGGGCAGACCGTCGTGAGCTCGAGCTTGATACCGACACCCGACACCTGCGGTTGCCCTTGCAGCGAAGGACCGATGGCACCTGGGCGGCGCCCCCGTCGACCGAGCTTGGACTGCATTCCCCCGTTAGCGTCGAGGTTTACGACTTCGGCGACTACTGCCAGGTCGACCTCGCTGTGTACTGGTCGCCCTGGGCGGACGAACCGGATCGTCCGGGGAGCGACATGCATTCCGGCATCACCCAGCTCGTGGCGCAGGGCTGGACACTTCTCGCTACTCCCTGAGCAAGGCTGCGACCGCTGAGACTGGTATCCGAAACCGGTGGCAGCCGGCAGCCGGCAGCCGATCGGATCGCCGGATCGGATCCCCCCCTCGACCGGGTGGCGCCTCGACCGGGTGGCGCCTCGACCGGGTGGCGCCTCGACCGGGTGGCGCCTCGACCGGGTGGCCCCACGACCGGGTGGCCCCACGACCGGGTGGCCCCTCGACCGGGTGGCCCCTCGACCGGGTGGCTGCGACCCGGATCCCGGCGGACGAGCGCGCCGGGCGGGTACTGCTTCTGGATGTCGAGCTTCGTGGCGGTGCGGTGGCGGCGCAGCCGGGCCGAGGCCTCCTGGTAGAGGCCGCGGAACCGCTCGTACGCGGCGCGGAAGCGCTCGCCACGGAACCCGGGATCCGGGTGGCTGCCAACCCGATTCCCCGGCGGCCGTTTCCGGGGCACGCGGACTCGGTTCTCGGTGTTGCTACTCGGTTCTCGGTGGTGGGAGCGAACCACTGGGCCAACCATGGCGTGTACTTGCGTGACGAGGGGAAGAAGCGAGGTCCAGCACCGTCGTCCAGGGTAGCCATGGCGCAGTCCTTCGAGTCGATCGAGCAGTTCCTTCTCCGCGGAGCCGACGAGCGTCCGGAGCAGCGCGCGCGGCAAGGGGTCGCCCCCGGCAAGGTGACCCTGACGCAGCGGTTCGCGCCGTCCTCGACCTTCATCGCCCGTGCGATCGCTGACGGGGTCGCGCTCGCGATGGAGCAGCTCGGCGGCGCTGGGGCCGAGGCCGCGATCGAACGCGCGCGCGGCGGAGCCGGCGCGCCGCTGCCCACCGAGGCGCGCGACGCCTTTGCGCAGTCGCTCGGCACGCCGCTCGAAGGCGTCCGCGTCCACACCGACAGCACGGCCGCGAGCGCGGCGGCTGCGGTCGGCGCGCGCGCGTTCACGATCGGGAGCGACATCTACTTCGGCCGCGGGGAGTACGACCCTGGCGGCCAAGACGGCAAGCTCTTGCTGGCACACGAACTGGTCCACACGGTGCAGCAGGCCGGGGGCGCGCGCACCGGCGAGACGCAGTTCAAGCTCGAGGTGAGCGAGCCTGGCGACGCGCTCGAGCAGGAGGCCGAGCGCCTCGCCCCTGACGTCGTCGCCGGCCGCCCGGTCGCGGTCAGCGGCGGCGGGGCTGCCGCCTCGCGTGCGATCATGCGCTGGGTCAACTCGCCGGCCGATGCCGTTCAGGCCCGCATGTACCTGCAGAACGCGATCCGCTCGGCGCACGACGCGGCCGAGATCGCCGGCATCGTCAGCGCGCTCGAGGCGCCCAACAGCTCGTCGGGTCGCGTGATCGTGCGACTCCCCGGCGACTCGCCGATGTCGATCGTCGACCTCGATCTGCCGCCCCTGCTCGAGGAGGCGAGGGCCCGCCAGCGTGCGCTCGGTGGCGCCGCCGGCGCCGCCGGCGTTGGGCCGGGCGCCGCGCCCGCGACAGCCGCGGGGACGGGGACGGGGACGGGGACGGGCACGCCCGCGCGCGCCGGCTCGCCGGGGCCGACGGCAGCACCCAGGGCCAGCGACGCGACGCGACCGCCCGACGCGGCGCCAGAGGCGGCGCCGCCGCGGCCGGACGTCGAGGCCGGTGCGCGCAGCCTGCGCGCGGCGATCCGCCAGGCCGAGACGACGGAGGCGATCGACGCGATCCGGCGCGCGCTCGAGTACTGCACCTACGACGTCGTTGGCGACGAGGTCGCGGTGGCGCTCGAGGCCGGCCGTTCGTCCCAGAACGTGTGGGTCGCGCGCAGCGCCGTCCCGGGCTTGCGCACCGAAGCCGACCAGCGCCGCGAGACGATCGTGCGGAGCCCCGAGGAGCGTGACCGTACGCTCGGCCGGGCCTACGACGCCGAGCGCGCCGACGCGCGCGCGCATGAGGCCGACGGCCGCCGCCAGCTCGATGAGCAGCAGCACGCCGAGGCCGCCGATCGTGACGCGCGCGGGCTCGCGCTCGTTCGCGCCGCGCTCGCCGCGCACACCGGCAGCGAACCCCGCGAGCGCATCCGCGACACACTGCGCGCGGCGACCGCGGAGCGCGGCCTCTACCACCCGGCACTGCCCGACCGCCGCCGCCCCGAGCTGAACGCCGCCGATCGCACCACGGCGATCGCGCTCGCCGAGCAGGCCGTCACCGAGGCGCGCGCCGCCGAGCGCGCGACCGGGCACTGCCGCGCCCCCGAGGGCGACACGACCGAGCTGACCGATGAGCAGCGGACCGATCTGCGCGAGCAGATCCGCCACCTCCTGGGGCTCTGCAACAGCGCGTTCCACGCCGCCGCCCAGGCCGTCAAGGATGACCTGCACTCGGCGGCCAGCCACGACCGCGACGTGGCGAAGCTGTTGTTCAAGATCGCCTTCACCTTCCTCGCGCCCGAGTTGACCCCGGGGTTCGGCACACGCGAGCAGATCGCCGCGTTCGGCGCGATCGGGGAGTACACGGCTGGGCAGCAGGCCAACGCCGCCCACCACGCTCACGACGCCGACCACTTCATCGCCGCGCTGCTGGCCGGCGAAGGCCTTGGCAACGAGGCCATCAGCCGCGATCTCAACTGCCACACCGGCGGCGAGCTGAACGGTCTCCGCGCATCGCTCGAGAACACGTTCCACGCGGGCCAGGCCGGCCACTACGAGACCCGTATCCGCACGCTGCTCTACAACTACCAGCATCAGGTCGCCGAGATCGGCGTCAGCCACTCCGGCGCCCTCGACACCATCTCGCGCGGGTCGCTGATCTGGGTGGTGCACGGCGGCGAGGCCCACCTGGCGGTCGCGCAGTCGGAGTCGTGCGGGCTGATGCCGATATCGATCAGCTACCGGTTCCAGACCTGGGTGTTCCGCGACATGGCGCGGATGGCGCTCGCTCGCGACTCTCACGTCGACGAGGTGCAGATGTCCGACCTCGATCCGCAGCCGGCCGCGCCGCCGTCGTACGTCCACCGCCGCGGCGACCCGCTGGCCGACGACAGCCGGCCCGCCCACGGCGCGTCTACTTCCAGCGATCGGTGAGGATCGTGATGAAGCGGCCGTCGGCGCCTTCGCTGGGCGTCTCGATGACGACCCAGAACTTGCCGACCTTGCGGAGCTCGGCGGTGCCGGGGCCGGTCCACGTCCACGCGGGGCCGGTCTTGCTGACCGCGTGCTCGCCCTTGAGCGTGCGTAGGTAGGCGACCAGATCCTTGGGCAGCGCCGCGATCCGGGTGGCCCGCGATCCTGGGCGGCAGCGACCGGGATCCTGGGCGGCCACCCGTTTCGCACCTGGTCTCGGGGCCACCGGCCGCGGGGCTCGGGCCATCGGTCGGGCGTGGCTACGATGCGCGGGTTATGTATCCTGCCAGCATGCGCGCAGCGCCTACGGCACACGTGGTGAACGGGCGGCTCGTCCTGGACGAGCCGGTCGAGCTCCGCCGCCCTCGTCGGAGCAGCGGAGGAGCAGCGGAGCGCGGGGTCGCAACCAATCGGACCGCACCTGAGGGGTGAGGCTCAGCGAATCGCGTCGCCGAATCACCATGATGACGTCGCAGAATCACCGGCCCGTCGCCCGCCGAAAGCGCCGCCGCCCAACCGCCCACAGGTGAGGTGGAGGGCCGGGGCGGCGGGGCAGGGGCGAGGGCAGGGTGGCGCGTCAGCGCAGGTCGGCGGCGGCCCCGGCCCTCAGGCCAGGGCCAGGTCGGCGTCGTCGATGCCGCGCAGCCATTCGTGGACGACGGTCAGCGGTGCCGGGATGTACCAGCGCGGCCGGACGAGGGCGCCGGGCGGGTACTGCGCCTGGATGTCGAGCTGGGTCGCGGTCCGGTGCTGGCGTAGCCGGGCCGAGGCCTCCTTGTACAGGCCGCGGAAACGGTCGCAGGCCGCGAGGAAGCGCTGGCGGATGGTGGGATGCGCGGCGTGGCACGGCGGCGCCGGTGTGCGGACGAAGCGCGCCGGGCTGGCGTCCGCGTCCTCGGTCAGCAGGCGGTCGACGCCCAGGACGGCGCTGCCGGCGTGCTCGGCGGTGATGTCGGCGACCAGGGCCGCGTGCCTGGCGCGGAGCGTCGCGGCGGGCAGCTCGGCCCAGACCGGCAGCGGCGCGAGCTCGATGGCGACGTCGCTCGAGCTCGACCTCGGGCAGCGGGTGCGCGCGGCGGGCGTTGCGGCGGCGGGCGTCGAGCGAGGTGTAGACCGCGGGGATGCGCATGTCGCCGAGGAGCGCCGGGGTCGAGCAGGCGCCCGGCCAGTCGAGCGGCGAGGCCACCAGGTTGGAAGCTGGGCCCTGGGCCAGGATGTACCGGAGGCGCGCGACCTGGGCGGCGTCGTCGAGGACGGCGATCACGCTGCCGCGGCGGCTCCAGAAGACCCCGGTGCGGCCGCGCAGCTGGTTGACCTGGCGGGCGATGTTCGAGTGCACGTAGTCGAGGAACAGCGGCACCTGCTCGGGGTCGGCGGTGGTGAGCAAGTAGTGAAGATGATTGCTCTGGGCGTCGAACGCGTGCAGGCGGATGGCCTTGTAGAGCTGGAGCGCCCGGCCCAGCACACCGAGCACGATCGCCCTGCACGCTGGGTCTGGCCGCAGCCAGAACGCCCCGCCCAGCGTCCGGATCGTCACCTCGAACACCACGCCCTGCAGATACCAGCGCACCCGATGGCCCATACGTCTCCGGTCGACCACGCTCACGATGAGCGCTTGCCCGACCTATCGGCCGGCGCCCGCCGCGGTTGCGGCGCGGCCGGAACGAGGGCCACACGGATCCAGGGCGCCCAGATCGAGGGCCACACGGATCGAGCATGAAACTTGCCGTACCCTACAACATGCTCCACGCTCGACGCTCATGAGCGTTGCCGTCGCTTCCACGCCGCTGCTATCCACGCGGCGGCTGACATGGGACGAGATCTGCGCATGCTACCCAAGCCAATGGGTCGTGCTGGTAGACCTCGAGTTTGTCGCAGGACCGTACTCGGCGATTCGGTCGGCCCGCGTCGCGGGGCACGGCGGCGACGATGAGTCGCTCGAGATGGCGGACCCGCATCTGGACCACTATCAGGAGTTCGCGCGGTTGCACACGCGGCCGCCAGACCCGCCGAGGTCGTGGGATGGTGATGCGGTGCCATGCCTTGCACCTCCCTGATCCGCCGCCACGGGCTCGTCGTCGTGCCAGCGTTTCTATGGGGGCGCCGCGGCACGCGAGGGGTGATGCACTTGGCCCTCGATACCGCCGCGACAGAGACGCTGATCAAGCCGAAGGTGCTTGCGCGCCTCGGCTACGGTCCTCACGACGCGGAGCACTCTACCACGATCCAGTCGGCGGTAGGCAGCGAGCCGGGCTACCTGCTGCGCGTCGCGCGCGTCTGGGCGTTGGGCTTCGAGGTGGCCGACCACGTCGTTCATGCGCACGAGTTGCCTGGCCAATACGACATCGACGGCCTCCTCGGGCTGCGCTTCCTCGACCACTTCGACTACGAGATCCGGTCGAAGCGTAGCGAGATAGACGTCCGGCTGTCGCAGCCTTGACGCCGGTGAACAACCGGGGCGCAGAGATCTCCCCCCCGGATGATCCGAGTCGCAACCGATCGGATGGCGGAGGGTGCGGTCGCGGCCCCACAGCCAGCACTGGAGGATGATGAGGCCGTCGCTCCAAGTCAGGCGGGTGACAGGCCAGGAAGGTCCTCCCCAGCCCAGGACATCGGCGGATCGGGCAGTCGCGTATGCAGGTGGGCGAACTGGCGATAGCGCCGCCGATACGGCTCGGCCATCTCGAACGACTCGTCGTTGCCACCGTGACCCGCCACCATCGCCGACCGGAGATCCGAGTACATCCCGTCGACGAACTCGAGGTCGACAAGCACCACCCACTGGTTGGGGTAGCGCGCGCAGATCTCGTCCCACGTCAGCCGTTCGGTGAGGTGCGGCGGCGTGAGCGAGCCGGCAGTCGCGACGGACATGACGCGGCGAGCGTGGCCCAGACGATGCGGCTGCGCAAATTCGCATCCGAGGTCCGAATTCCGGGTCGCAACCGATCGGATCGCAGGCTCGCCGACGGCCTGCGTCACCCGGTCGAAGCTCGACCGGGAGTACGGGAGCCTCCCCACCTCCGCGGCGCTGGCCGCGGCTTTCCGCGCCGTGCCCCGCTGAACCTCGTGCGCCATCGCCCGGGCGGTCTGCGGCAGCCACCCGTCGGCGACGACGCCCGCGCGCAGGCTGACCGCGTCGACGACCTTGCCGTTGCGCACGCCGTCGGCCCGGTACACCGAGCGCAACACGGGCACCGGCCCCGCGAGCGTGTAGTAGGTCTGCGCATGCCGGCCGACGCGGGTGTAGGTCTGCCGGTCGATCCGGACCCGCGGTTCGTCGACATCGAGCCCGCCCAGCAGCCCGGCATGGGCCGCCCGCTCGACCTCGGCCGTCGCGGCCGCCACCTGCTGCTCGACCCGCCCGTAGTCGATCGCCTTGCCGCCGGCGCCGCGGCGGCCCTCAGCCACGACCAGGGTGACCAGCGCTTCCACCGCGGTGCTCAACGCCTTGAACTCATCCGGCACTTCGATCACCACGCGCACGGGGCATCCTTCCGTCGAGACAGCCTAAGCAACCCCTCGATGGCACGGGCTCTGCCCCAACTTCAAGCGGCCCGCGGATCAAGCCGCGGTCCGGATCTCTCCGCCCTGCTCAGGATGAGATCCACACCCGTCCTCCATCGGTGAATCGATCGCCGGGCCCCAAGACCCGTCCGCTCGCTCAGGTTCCGGCCGCCCGGTTCCCACCGCCGCCGCCATCACGAAACCCGCCCCCGCCCAGCCCGGGGCTCCGGACCGCGTTCATGCGCATTATCCTCCGGCGGGCCGCGACGTAGCGCGTGGCACCCGCGGCGGCTTCTCGGTGACGAGCTCAATGAACCTGTCCGGATTCGGTGCCGGCGACCGGGCTGTGGTACCATCGGGATATGCGTCGCGCGTCGATCGTGCTGCTGTTGATGTTTGGCGTCGTCGGGTGTTCGTCGTCGATCCACGTCTCCAAGATCTATCCGGGTCGATACCGAGTCAGCGGCGGGACCTCGACCGAGCTCGGCGAAGCCATGCGGCGAGCCTGTCCGTCTGGGCACGAGCAGCTCGGCGACACGGTGTCGAGTTGGTCGGTGGGCCGCGCCGAAACGATCACCGAGCACCGTGCCGTCGATGGAACGTCGACGCAGAGCTCGACCTCGCGCGCCATCACCTCACATGCGGAATCGGCGGAGATCGAGTGCGTCGACACCGAATCGCTGAAACAAGAGCTCATCGCCTACCTGAGGAGACCGGACGCGCGGTGCGAAGCCGCGACGCGGCTGTTCGCGATGTGCTCCAGCTGTAAGGACGACCTCGCTTACGATATCGGTTTCAATTCCGTCCTGACTCGCTGCGGTCTCGCGGCCGCCTCTCCTCCAACGTTCTTGCCAAGCGATGCCGTTGTTGGCGACATCGTGGGCACGTGGGGGAGTCGGACGGGAACGCCGGCCACCACGTACACGCTGG
This sequence comes from Myxococcales bacterium, assembly GCA_016717005.1. NCBI lineage: Bacteria > Pseudomonadati > Myxococcota > Myxococcia > Myxococcales > Myxococcales bacterium. Next base: position 11,270 of record JADJUF010000004.1, read on the forward strand.
AGGCGACGGGCGTCGTGATCGAAGACACCAAGGGGTGTGACCTCTGTCCCATGCGCAAGAACGGGGCGTGGTCCCTTGGCAAAGGTCAAGTCCTCATTGGCGTGTATCGCCAACCCGGTCGCGTGCTCTCGATCGTGAGCCCGTCGACGCTGGCTGACGACGCGACGGGACACCGCTTTGAGCGGGTCGTGCCAGTCCCCGACCTGGTGATGTCGGTCGTGAAACGCGGCGATCTTGTCGGTGTCTGGCGGCACAAGGCGGCCACGTGGACGTCCACGTGGACCTTCTCCGCCGATCTGAAGGTCGAGCAAGATCTGAAGTTCGTAGAGGCGGGGAGAGAGGACAGCGTCTCAGCCGGAAGCTGGGAGGTCGACCGTGCCGGCAAGGTCACGGTGACCTGGGATTCGGTGCCTGGTGTGAAGTCGCCGATGGCGGTGCGCAACTTGACCGCGACCGCCTGGACCGACGAGTCCGGCATCACGTTCACGCGCGTGCGTTGAGCCGTGACGACGGCGAAGCAGCCGGTCGAGTAGGTCGAGTAGGTCGAGTAGCCGGTCGAGTAGCATCGACTCACAGCAACCCATCGACTCACAGATCGGCTCGCACGAACGGGGTGAGCCGCGACACATGGCGTCGGGGAATCGCCCGCCCGGCCCGCCCCGAAACGCCGCCACCCGACCGGTCCGGGGTGAGGCGGACGGCATGGATCCAGGTCGCAGCCACCCGGATCGAGGGCCTTCTTCCGAAAGGTAAGTGGGCCGCCAGCCGGCTACGCCGTGGTCGCGGGCCCCGCGATCTTGGACGGCTCTCAGTCCTGGAAGGGAAACTACGTCCCCGCGACGTGGGACGTGGCGTCATTCCGCGACGACAACAGGAACGGGGCATTCGATTTCTGGACTGATCCCGCCACGCCATGCGACGACGCCGGCCCTGAGATCGTCTGTCGCGCGGCCGGCGATCGCGTTGTCGTTCGTGTTGTAGATGGGAAGCTGTCAGAGGTGTATCTGCAGGGCGGCATCGACCTGGTCGCATGCGCATCGGACGCCGATGCGACGTGTCGGCAACTGGCGACCGAGTCACGTGGCATCTATCGGTTCGCACGGGCATGCACAGTCGACCTCTCGAACGCCCAGCTGCGTTTGCCCGATGGTTCACGGAGCAGCGCTATCGAGACCTTCGGCCTCAAGATGGCCGACGATCGTACACCGCGTGCCGAGTTGACCGACGTAATCGCCGGCGCAACGCTAGACCTGGCGACCCCAACGAGCACCGGCTGCTCGGTCGCCGACGACTGCCACGCGTGGCGACGGCACACTCGCGTCTGGTCGCTTCCCGGGTTCCGGCACGCCCGCATCGACTTGATCGACGAGACTCGAACGCCCATCTGATGCTAGGCTCAACATCTGAGGTGCACACGGTGATACGACGTGATGTTGTGGTCGCAGCACTCGCGGGGGTCGCGGTCGGGCTGCTACTCCACGCGCGCACCCACCCGTCCCGATCGGCCTCTTCCGCGGGCGTCGATCAGCGTTCCGCACATTCGGACGCCCGGCTCGGCGCCGCCGAACGAAATCGGAGCGCCCGTTCCTTCGGATCGGCCCGCCTACCCGCTCGGCCCGAGATGGGCCACGACGTCCCCGTGTTCGACGTCACGCCGCGCCGTCTGGAGGGGCTCGTCACGTTTGACCCCGGTGAAGCGCGTGACGAACCCTGGGCCACCGCGATGGAGAACGCGATCGCCGAATTCTCTCGACCGAACTTCGAGGACCTGTTCCCCGCGGGCACCTGGCTAGGCGTCAAGTGCTGGTCGAACTTCTGCGAGATGATGTACTCGGTGCCTGAAGCGGAAGATGAGATGGCATTCAAGGCGACACTTCTTCTGGTCGGCGTGGGCAATCAGACGCAACGCTCCAAGGAGGGGCCGGAAGGTGGGGCCATCAAACACCGGATCGTGTACCGAATGTCTCAGGGGGAGGCTGAGCGGCGCCTCACGGCCTCCGACTTCTTGACGAGCCAGCAGACGTTCGCGGCCGAACACCCAGAACGCATCGAAGCGGTGCACCGGGGTGTCGCCGAGGACCGCGCGAGGCGACCATGACCCGAGTGTGGAGGTTAGCTGCGATCGGTGCGGCCTCGTGCGCAGCAACATTCGCAATTGCGGGTGTCGTGTCGCCTCGTTCGACCGCGCCGACCAACGTCACCGCTCCACCAGGCCTTTCGCGCGCCGTCGGCCCCGCGGGCCGCCTCGAGCGAGGCGCGCTACCGCGCGTCCCAGCGGCACGGCAGCCGGACGCTCGCCCCGAAGTGGACCGCGCACTGGCAGCGTACTTGGAGGAAAAGACGTCGCTCGAAGAAATGAACAGGTGGATGGAGGGGCTAGAGCTAGTGCGATCGATTCGGGTAGCGCGTCTCGCCGGCGTCCAGCGCTGCACTTCCCCTGAGCGCGATCCAGCTTCAGTGCGGGTGCGATGGGACGCGTCGACCGGCGATTTCGGCATGCGTCTGACGTCGCCTGTGATTCTGACGCCGCTGTCGTCCCAGGTGGCGGACTGCCTGCAAGCGGCACTCGCACCCGGCGTCAGCGTCGATCCGGTTGAGCTCGGTGGACCGCTCCCGCCGCTGGATGTCAAGCTCATCATGGCAGTGCCGACTGTCGTCGATAAGGATCTTCAGACCCGGCTTGATGAGTTCGAGGCAGCGATTGCCGCTCGACGCGAAGGCGGGCAGGCCGCGGCGCGGGATGAGGATTCGTCTCCTTAGGGCCTGGGAATGGGTCCGGCACGCAAAGGAGCATCCGGACCTCGTGGCCCACATCGGTGGCGACGCGCGGGCGCCCATGCGATCGGGAACCGGCGAACGCATGCGCTCGTTTGACATGACAATGGAGACGTCAAGCGGGAACATCGTCCAGAGCATCGAGCAGACAAGCGTTGGAGGCGTGCGCCGGGCGCATGATCTTGGCGAGGGCGTGCGCCACGCCGTCGGGAAGGCGCGCACACGACTCGCCGATGGTGCGCCGATCGAAGGAATTCGTCAGGTCACGATCGAGGGCACCGTGCCCTCAATGCGTTCCAGCGGCGTCGGGCCTACTGGTGTAGACAAGGTGACCGGCGAACGTTGGATCGCAACAACGCAGCTGCCGCCCGTGCGAAAGTACCACGGGAACCTCTACGACGAAGTCGCGACCTACCTCGCCGAGCAACCTGACGCAACATTGCTGGACGTGGTGACGTTAGTGGACCGGACCAGCGGGGCCGTACTGTGCAGGTGGATCCGGAACGGCCCGACGTGGAGAACCATCCGATGACAATGACCGCCGATGTCCGCGACCAGGCGTTCTGTCGCCTCGACCTCGAAACGACCGTCCACGAGGACAGCTCACGCGTCGTCGCCGTGGAGATGCAGCACGCGTTCTGGACGTTGGCTGATGCCGTCCTTGAACCACTGATCGTCGAGGGGATTTTTGGCGCCCCCAACTCAGGTGCGCCCGACGAAGCGCCGCCAAGGCCCGATCATCCCTACTGGCTGTTGCAGCGCGCGGCCCTACCGCCGAGCCTCGACGGGGCGCGGGTCGAGAGCCTCGGCATGCTTGGGGCGGTGCGCCGCTCAACACGCGCGATCGACCGGCCCGCGATGGCCGGGTGGGTCGAAGAAGCGCTCACACCATCGGGGGGCGCGGGCCTCGAACTCGAGCATCTCACAGTGCTCGCGGGCCTCGTTCGGATTCCGCCCGTCTGGGCTGGCGAGGATGCGATGCACATCGAGTCCCCGGCTGGGCACTTGGTGGTTCCCACGGTGCGCAATGGTGACGTCGCGTGGCTGGCGCCGCCACCAGGGCGTCACGTGCTACGGCAACCGGTCGAGTTCTCCATCGGAAGCCAGGGCAACGAGTGCTCGATCTCCCTCGCAGTCTACTGGTCACCATGGCTGGAGGAGCTCAACTGCCCCGGCCGCGCGTTGAACCGGGCAATCGAGGCGCTGCGGGCTGGCGGCTGGCGCGAGACGACAGACGTCGCTTGACGCTCGCCACGCGACGGTACCTCAGCGAGGGCGATCGAGTCGACCCGATCCCACTCGACCCGATCGCCGGGTCGCCCGATCGCCGGGTCGCAGCCGATCGGATCCCGGGCTCCCCGATCGCCGGGTCGCCCGATCGCCGGGTCGCAGCCGATCGGATTCCGGGGCTCCCCGATCGCCGGGTCGCCCGGGTCGCCCGATCGCCGGGTCGCAGCCGATCGGATCCCGGCCGCCCGATCGCCGGGTCGCAGCCGATCGGATCCCGGTGTCGTCGACGCCGCGCAGCCACTCGTGGACGAGGGTGGGCGGCGCGGGGATGTACCAGCGGGGCCGGACGAGCGCGCCGGGCGGGTACTGCTTCTGGATGTCGAGCTTCGTGGCGGTGCGGTGCCGGCGCAGCCGGGCCGAGGCCTCCTGGTAGAGGCCGCGGAACCGCTCGTACGCGGCGCGGAACCGCTCGCGGATGGTGCGGTGGCCGGCGTGGCACAGCGGCGCGTCGGTCGGGACGAAGTTCTGCGCGCACGCGTTCGGGGCCTCGGTGATCAGGCGCTTGACGCCGAGCACCTTGTTGCCCCGGTGCTCCTCCTCGATCTCGGCGACCAGGGCGGCGTGGCGCGCGCGCAGCTCGGCGGCGGTCAGCTCGGCGAAGACCGGCAGCGGCGCGAGCTCGATGGCGACGTCGTGCTCGAGCTCGGCCGCGGGCCGCGGGCTCGGCCGGCGGGCGTTGCGGCGGCGCTCGTCGAGCGAGCGATAGTCCGCCGGGATGGTCATGTCGCCCAGCAGCGCCGGCGTCGAGGATGCGCCCGGCCAGTCGGCCGGCGACGCGACCAGGTTGGACGCGGGGCCCTGGGCCAGGATGTAGCGGAGGCGCTCGATCTGGGCGTCGTCGTCGAGCACCGCGATCACGCTGCCGCGGCGGCTCCAGAAGACGCCCGTGCGGCCGGGCAGGTCGTTGACCTGGCGCGCGATGTTCCCGTGGACGTAGTCGAGGAACAGCGGCAGCTGCGCCGGGTCGCTCGCCGCCAGCAGGTAGTGCAGGTGGTTGCTCTGGGGCGTCGTACGCGTGCGTTCGGACGCCCTTTGGCGCCGGGATCCGGGCGGCTGCCACCGCCACCAGGACCGGTAAGCGACGAGCGCTGGCGGTAGAAACGCCGCCCGCAAGCAACCGGGCCGCACCGCGGCCGATAGCGGGGCATGCGACGCCGAACCGGACCCGAACTGCGGGGCCTGACCGCCTGCCGGTCACGCCGCACGTGAGGTCGCATCGGTTTGACCGGCCCGAGCCGAGGCCGAGGAGAACGCACCCAGCCCGGCTCGCTACCCCGGCAAGGTCACGCTGACCGCGGGCTTTCGCCACGGCCGGGCGCGACGGGGCCGAGCACCCGCCACAGAACGAGCAGATCGACAGCAAGTCGGCATCGCACCGCGCGCGGCCGCCGCGCCGCGCCCGGCGACCCCTTCCCGGTCTGCGTGCCGATCAGGCCAAGGGCGACCTCGCGACGCCAAGACCACGGCCGACCCGCGCGCCCCCGTCCACGTCCAGCGGCACACCGCTCCGCCCGCCGTGCGCGCGATCATGGAGCGCGCGTTCCACCCTGATTTCGGCGACGTGCTGATCCACCCAGATTCGGCGCGGGCGGCGGCCAGCCGCCCGCGCCTATACCGAAGGCAATTCGGTACATGGCGCCGGGACAGTACGATCCGGGTCGCAGGCGGGTCGCGAGCTCATCGGCCACGAGCTGGCCCATGTCGTCCAGCAGCGGCGGGGCCGCGTGGCCGCGACGAAGCCAGGTTCGCGGCATCGCCATCAATGACGCGCCCGGCCTGGAGCAAGAGGCCGATGCGCTCGGCCAGCGGGGCCGCGAGCGGCGCGGTCGCGGCCCCAGCCCGGCCCTGTCCGTCGAGCGGCCGCGTCCATCACGCCGGCGCCCGTCACCCAGGCCGTCGCGCAACGGCAGCCCGCGCCGCAGGACACGAGGGAGACGCTGGACACCGAGGTCGAGAACGCCGCGCAGCCTCGAGCGGTCGAAACGTCCCGGCTGAGCGGGCGTATGGCACGCGCCTGGTCTTGCTGCTGACGCTGATGCGCCCCGACGATATCGATGACGACGCGGTGCTGTTTCTGGTTCATCGACAAGTGCCAGGAGCTCGCGCGCGCGACGGCGGCTGACCTCCGGCTTCCTCACGTTTCGTCGCGATCGCAACACGATCCTCGAGGAAGATGGCGGTGGCTTCCCCGCGGCCTGGGCCGGGCGCATCTCCCAGGAGCTGCGCATCGACGCGAACCTGAAGGAGCTCGAGACCGCGTACCGGGCCGAGCGGAGCCGCGCCCTCGACAGCGTCGCAGCGATCGGCTCGACCGTCTGGGCGCGCGGGCTCCCTCTCACGCTCGATCAGGCGCGCCAGCTCGATGCCGACGGGCTGGTCCGCGACGTCCTGAACTACCGCCGCCTGGCGCCGGCTCCGCGAGCCCACCGATCGCTACGCCGCGGCGATGGCCTCGTGGCTGCGGCTCGCCGCGCACTACGGCGCCGTGCTCGAGCACGGCGCGACCTGGTCGATCCAGGTCCAGCAGATCCGGGCCGGCGAGCTCGTGGTCACCAGGCCGTACTACAAGCAACAGCGCCATGTTCGCCGAGCTGCAGGCGGCGTTGCAGTTCGTGCAGCAGGCCGGCGCGGACCCCGCCACCGTGGCGCGCAAGTTCATCCGCGTCCTGCGCTGGACCGTCGGCGCTGGCCTCTATTCGTTCGGCGGCGGCGGCGTCGCCCTCCGTGGCCGCTCGACGGCGTCGAGGCGTACCAAACCGAGCTCGCCAAGCTCGACGCCCGCCTCGCCGGGGCGGCGTCCGCCGACTCGATACCGCGGGCCCTGACGTGGGCCCACGAACGCGGCTACCTCAGCGCCGCGGGCGGAGGTCTGGAACGCCATCAAGGCCGACGCGGTCAAGATGATCGCCACGGCCGTCGGCATCCTGATCCTGCAACAGATCCCGGCGTGAACGTCGCGCTCGACGTCGTGCTGCTGATCGAGTTCGGGCTCGACGCGGTCGTGATGCTCGGCGAGGTGGTCGACACCCTCAAGGCCGCCATCCGCGCGAAGTCGGTGGTCGACATGGAGCACGCGTCGGCGATGATGGCGACGACCATCGGCGACGACGCCGCCAAGCTGCTGCTGTGGGCGGCGACCTGGGGCGTCGCCAAGGCCTCCAAGCGGATCAAGGCTACCGCGACGGCAAGAAGTTCCTCGAGGAGCACGGCCATGCATCGGAGGCGCGCGGGGCCCTGGCCGGGGCCAAGGGCGACATCGACAAGGCCAGGGCGACCCTCGCGAAGAAGCGCGCAGGTCAGCGCGCCGCGCGACGAGGCCGACCTCACTCCAGAAGCCCCGCCCAGCGCGCCGCGCCCGGACGAGCCGCCGCGCCGCAGAGGACACTCCACCCCCGACGCCGAGCGGGAGACAGCGAGGCGTGGATGGCGCGCGTCGAGGGCTCACCCGGAGGAGAAGGTCAAGCTCACGAAGATGACCAAAAGACGAAGACGCCCGAAGAGCAACGCGCGATGCTCGGCGGCAAAGACGTGGAGACCGCACGCGAGAAGATCCGCAAGGCAGTTGGCGAAGAGCGGGAAGCCGTCGCCCTCCGGACGCGCTCGCAGGCGCGGACGGCCGAGCTGAAACGGAAGATCGCCGAACTCGATCAGATGAACGATCGAGGTCGCGCGATCCTCAGGAGTGCAAGCCTCGCGCGTGAAGCTCGTAGACCTGCGCGACAAAGGTGATGGCCAGAGTGCTCAAGGCCGAGGCCGAAGCTGCCATCCCAATGCCGAAGTATCGACGGCGTGAA
>JADJUF010000005.1 GCA_016717005.1 Myxococcales bacterium
CGCTACCGTTGTCGCCGAGCCTGGTCCGCCTGCCGCGTTTTGGCCGGAATCCGACGTCGACGACATCCTGACCTGGGTCAACGATCCGGCCATCGTCGTAACATCGCGGCCTTCGCCGGCAGCGCCTTCACCCGCGACCAGGGCGGCTGTCCGCCAGACCCTGGCCTCTTCGGCAGCGACCGGGTCTGGTCGATCACCGGGGCCGCCACCGGCACTACCTGGGCCCAATGCGGCGTCCACCAGATCGACCGCTCGAGTCCGGCCGCCTCGCCACCATCATCGCCGCCCAGGGCGACATGGGCCGCGGCTTCGGCTCGGCCGCGATCCGGGCCACCCTCGACCACGCGTTCGGCCCGCTGGGCCTGCACAAAGGTCTGGCTCGCGATCTTCCGCACCAACGAGCGCGACCGTCACCTACGCGCGGCTGGGCTTCGTCGAGGAGGGCGTCCTGCGCGAGGAGTACTTCCACGACGGCGGCTGGCACGACATGCTGCGCATGAGGCATGCTCGCGCCGAGTGGCAGACGCTGGCCGCGGCCTGATCACCCGCTGCGCGGGGCCGACGTCGGCCGGACCACGCGCTGCGCAGGTGCGCGGCGCGGCGCGGGTGCGCCCACGCCAGGGCGCCCTCGAGGCCCCGCGGCCTGATCAGCCGCCTGCGCGCGCCAGGCCGCCGTCGGCCGGATCACAGCTGCGCGCGGGCTCGCCGCGCCGCGGGTGCGCCACGCCAGGGCGCCCTCGCCACCGTCGCGCTCACGCGCTGCGCGGGCGCGCGCGCCAGCTGTCGAGCATGCAGGCGTAGTTGAGGCGCTCCACGCGTGCGGGTCGGGCGACGAGCGCAGGTCCATCACGCCCCGGGCCTCGGCGCTGGAGCGGTAGCCCCTTGCCGTCGAGCCACCGCCAAGAGCTCGTCGCGGATCACCCCGACGTAGGCCGGGCCGTTGACCAGCGGCGCCGACGCCAGCTGGACCACGTGGGCGCCGCACAGGATCGCCTTGGCCGCGTCGAGTGCCGGTGTGGCACGCCGCTGCAGCCCGAGCGCCAGCGGCGTGGTCGGCGAGAGCAGCGCGAGCGCGTGCAGGCGCAGCGGCAGCTCGGCCGGCGTGGATGGGCGCAGGCGGCGATCGACGTCGAGCGTGTCGAGCGAGATGTCGGGCTGATAGAAGCGGTTGAAGACCACCACGCCGCGGGCGCCGGCCTGATCGAGGCGCCGCACGAACGCCGGCACCGACGCGTAGAACGGCGACAGCTTCACCGTCACCGGGATGTCGACCTCGGCCACCACCGCCGCCACGACCTCGAGCTGGCGCGCCTCGACCATCGCGCCGGTCTCGTCGGGGGACGTCGCGACCTCGTAGAGGTTGAGCTCGAGCGCGTCGGCGCCGGCGTCCTCGAGGCGCGCATACCGGGTCCATCCGCCGGGCGTGGTGCCGTTGAGCGAGGCCAATGACCGGCACGTCGACCCGCGGCCCGCAGGCGCGCGAGCCTGCGCAGGTAGGGCTCGGCGTCGAGGAGAACACGCGACGTCGGGCAGGAACGTCGGGCCTCGGCGTCGACGTCGACGCGCGCGTCGAGGAAGCGGTGGGCGGCGAGCTGCTCGGTGACGAGCTGCTCCTCGAACAGCGAGTACATGACCACCGCGCCGGCCCTGGCCGCGACCGCCGCCGCGACGGCCTCGGCGTCCGCGACAGCGGGCTCGCGGCCACGACGAGCGGACTGCGCAGGTCGAGCCGAGCCAGGAGGGTGGATGATCAGCCATGGTGCGTCTCCTTGGGCAGGTGGATGCGCGCGAGTCGCTCGTAGAGCGCGTGGCGCTGGCGGACCGCGGTCCGGGCCGCGTCGAGGAGCACCGCGTAGCGCTCGGGCGACCGCAGCTCGACCATGCGGAAGCGGGCCTCGTTCGCCATGTAGGCCGGGACGTCAGCTTGGGCGGGCCGGAGTCGATCACCAGGGGCGCCTCCCCGCGCTCGACCGGCGCGGGTCGAAGCGATACAGCGGCCACACGCCCGCTGTGGATGGCGCGCTTCTGCTGCGCGGGCGAGCGCACGAGGTCGTAGCCGTGCGCGATGCACGGGCTGTGGGCGATGATGAGCGACGGCCCCGGGTGGCGCTCGGCCTCGAGGAAGGCCTCGACGGTCTGCGCGCTGCGGGCCTGCATCGCGACCTCGGCGACGTAGACGTGGCCGTAGGTCATCGCCAGCAGCCCGAGGTCCTTCTTCCCAGTCTCCTTGCCGGCGGACGCGAACTTGGCCACGGCCCCCAGCGGCGTGGCCTTGGAGGTCTGGCCGCCGGTGTTGGAATACACCTCGGTGTCGAGCACCAGCACGTTCATGTTGCGGTTCGAGGCGAGCACGTGGTCGAGCCCGCCGTAGCCGATGTCGTAGGCCCAGCCGTCGCCGCCGACGATCCACACGGCCGCGCGGCACCAGCGCCGGCGCCACCGCGCCAGTCCGGCCTGGCCGACGCGTCGCCGGCCAGGCGCGCCATCAGCGACTCGAGCGCCCGCTGCGCCGCGTCCAGGCCTCGCCGCGCCGGGCGCACGCAGCCGTCGACCAGCCCCGCCGGCAGCCGGGCGCCAGGCGGCCGAGCGAACGGGCCGGCGGCGCCGGGCGTCGAGGCCGAGACGCAGGCCGAGGCCGAACTCGGCGTTGTCCTCGAACAGCGAGTTGGCCCACGCCGGTCCGCGCCACAGGCATCGGTCGTGTAGGGCGTGGTCGGCAGGTTGCCGCCGTAGATCGACGAGCAGCCCGTCGCGTTGGCGATCAGCAGGCGGTCGCCGAACAGCTGGGTGAGCATACGCAGGTAGGGCGTCTCGCCGCAGCCCGCGCAGGCCCCGGAGAACTCGAACAGCGGCTGCGCAGCACCGCGGTGCGCTTGTCGATGGCGAGCCCGCGAGCGGCGCGGAGGCGATGGGTCTGGAAGAACGCGAACGCCTCGCGCTCCCGCTCGCGGTGCTCGGCCAGCGGCCTGTTGACAGGCGCCTTGCGGCGCGGCTGGCGGTCCTTGGCCGGGCAGACCTCGACGCAGAGCGTACAGCCGGTGCAGTCCTCGGGGGCGATCTGCACGGTGTAGCGCATGCCCGAGGGCCGGGTCGAACCTCCCGGGCCGAGCGGAAGCCCGGCGGCGCGTCCGCCAGCCGTGCCGGGTCGAAGACCTTGGTTCGGATGGCGGCGTGCGGGCAGATCATCGAGCACCGGTTGCACTGGACGCACAGGTCCGGCTCCCAGATGGGGATGTCGAGGGCGATGGCCCGCTTCTCGTAGCGGCTGGTGCCGGTGGGCCAGGTGCCGTCGGGCGGGAACGCGCTCACCGGCAGCCGGTCGCCGTGGCCCTCGAGCAGCAGGCGGGTCACCCGCTGCACGAAGTCGGGCGCGTGGGCGGACCGCCGGCGGCCGCGCCCGCGGGTGGTGCCGCGCGGGACCGGCACCTCGTGCAGCTCGGCCAGGGCGGCGTCGATGGCGGCGATGTTGCGGCGCACGACCTCGGGCCCGCGCTTGCCCCAGGTCTCGACGACCGACTGCTTGATGTGGGCCATCGCCTCGTCGGCCGGGAGGACCTTGGCGAGCGCGAAGAAGCAGGCCTGCATCACGGTGTTGATGCGCCCGCCCAGCCCGGCCCGCGTCGCCACGCCGTTGCCGTCGATCACGAACAGCCGGCAGCGCTGCTCGATCAGCCGCGCCTGCACGTCGCGCGGCAGGCCGTCCCACACCCGCTCGGGCGCGACCGCCGTGTTCAGCAGCACCGTCGCGCCCGGCATCGCCGCGCCCAGCACGTCGAGGCGCTCGAGCGAACCCCGGGTCGTGCACGGCCACGAACTGCGCCCGCCGGATCCGGTACGTCGAGCGGATCGGGCGCGGTCCGAAGCGCAGGTGCGACACCGTGGTCGAACCCGCCTTGCGGGAGTCGAACTCGAAGTGCCCCTGGGCATACTGCCCGGTCTGCTCGCCGATGATCTTGATCGTGGCCTTGTTGGCCGAGACGGTGCCGTCGGAGCCGAGCCCGAAGAACACGGCGCGGGAGACGTCGTCGGGCTCGAGGTCGAAAGTCCGCGTCGTACGCCAGCGACAGGTGGGTGACGTCGTCGTGGATGCCGACGGTGAAGCGCCGCCGGGGCGCCGCGCGGGCCAGCTCGTCGAAGACCGCCTTGGCCATCGCCGGCGTGAACTCCTTGGACGCCAGCCCGTAGCGGCCGCCGATGAGCCGCGGCAGGGCGTCGCGGTCGCCGCGGCCAGCGCCTCGACCAGCGCCGAGGTGACCTCCTGGAGCAGCGGCTCGGCGGACGACCCCGGCTCCTTGGTGCGGTCGAGCACCGTGAGCGCGCGGACCGAGGCGGGCAGCGCCGCGAGCAGGTGCTCGATGGAGAAGGGCCGGAAGAGGCGCACCTTGAGCACGCCGACCTTCTCGCCGCGCGCCACCAGGTGCTCGACGGTCTCGTGCGCGCACTCGGCGCCGGAGCCCATCATCACCACCACCCGCTCGGCCTCGGGGTGGCCGACGTAGTCGAACATCGGGCACGGTGCGCGGCGAGGGCGTCGGGGTCGATCAGCGAGCGCAGCGCCTCGTCGGAGAGCAGGGCGACCTTGGTGATCTCGTGCGAGGTGCGGAAGCCGTCGAAGAAGTGCAGGAAGGGGACGCGGCACCGCAGCGTCGCGGCATGCGCCACGGCGGCCAGGTCCTGGGCCTCCTGGCCGAGCCCGAGCCCAGCAGCGCCAACCCGGTCCCGCGCGCGGCCATCACGTCGGAGTGATCGCCAAAGATCGACAGCGCGTGGGTGGCCAGCGCCCGCGCCGCGACGTGCAGGCAGAACGGCGTCAGCTCGCCGGCGATCTTGAACAGATCGGGCAGCATCAACAGCAGGCCCTGCGACGCGGTGAACGTCGTCGTCAGCGCGCCGGCCTGCAAGGCGCCGTGCACCGCACCGGCCGCGCCGCCCTCGGACTGCATCTCGATCACCTCGGGGACCGAGCCCCAGACGTTCGGTCGCTCGTCGGCCGACCACGCGTCGGCGTGCTCGCCCATCGCCGAGGCCGGGGTGATCGGATAGATCGCGATCACCTCGCTCAGGCGATAGGCCACCTGGGCGACCGCCTCGTTGGCGTCGAAGGTCTTGAAGACGGGAGTGGCGGGAGTGACGGTCGCGGCCGGGTCAGCCATCGCCCCGCATGGTGCGAGCCCTGTGCCAGCCCGCGCGCGGTGTGGGCCCCGGTGCGCCCCGCCGCGACGCAAGGGCTGCGGCGGGCGGCGGCCCAAGGCGCGAGAATTGCGCGCGCGGCCGCGACGCGACGACGAGGCGCTCGTGGTCCTGCGGCGCGGGGCCTCGTTCGCTTGAACCCCATGACGACGGTGAACGGCGCCACCGCGACCTCGGCGCCGGCGCGGGCGGGGCGGCGCTGCGTCGAGATCGTTCGGTCGAACACCGTGACGACGGCGGCGATGGCGCACGCGCCCGTTCAGACCGTCGCGCCCGCCGGTGTTGGTCAGTACTCAGCCGCCGCCGCCGATGAACCTCGCGCAGGATCGAGGTCGGCGGCACGTGGTCCGAGTAGATCGGCACGAACCGGTCGAGCAGGCGCAGCAGCCGGAACGCGGTCGTGTACGACGGGTGATCGTGCGGGACCTCGAGCAGGTAGCGCTGGGCGTAGATCTTCAGCACCGACAGCTCGTAGATGAGGCTGGTGTCGAAGACCACGTCGGCGGTGTGCTGGTAGGGAAAGATGTGGCGGCGCTCGCCGCGCCGGACCGAGTCCCAGCGGCCGATGTTGGCCGCGGCGTCGAGGTTGCGGGTGTGGCGATCGCGGACGATCCGGCGCACCAGGCGCACGTCCGACGGGTGCACCGGCGACAGCCGATCGAACGGCAGCTGCGCCAGCGGGCACACGAACACCGCGAACGCCGCGGCCGGCGGCAGCATCGCGTGCAGGCGCGGGTTGAGCCCGTGGATGCCCTCGAGCAGGACGATCTCGCCCGGCCCCAGCCGCAGCGTGCGCCCGCCGGTCGGGTCGCTCTTGCCGGTGCGGAAGTCGTAGCGCGCGGTCGCGACCTCGTCGCCCGCGGCCAGGCGGCGCAGGTGCTCGGTCAAGAGGTCGATGCGCAGCGCCCTCGAACGCCTCGTAGTCGTACTCGCCGTGCTCGTCGCGCGGCGTGGCCTCGCGATCGCAGTAGTAGTTGTCGAGCGACAGCTCGTGCGGACGGATGCCGTCGACCTGGAGCTGGACCCGCAGGCGCTTGATGAACGTGGTCTTGCCCGAGGACGACGGCCCGGCGATCGCGACGATGCGCGTGCCGGCGCGGCCGGCGATCCGGTCGGCGATCGCGGACAGCCGCTTCTCGTGGTAGCCTCGGACACGCGGATCAGCTCGGTGAGGCCGCCCTTGACGCAGGCCTGGCTGAACGCGCCGACGCTGGTGACGCCGAGGCTGGCCAGGAACCGCTCCTGGTCGCTGACCAGCGCCGCCGCGTGATCCGACTCGACCCGGGCCACGCCGACGTGGCCGTCGTCGGGCGAGCGCCGGACGATCGACGGCGGGTACATGAGCACCAGCCCTTGCCGTTGGCGACCACCCGCGCGCCGGTCAGCGCGCCGGCGTCGGGGCCGGGCGGATCGAGCGCCAGCGCCTGACCTCGCCGAAGGTCGCGACTGGCACCATCGGCTGCAACCAGCCGTCGAGCAGCGCCTCGGCGTCGTCCCAGCCGACCTCGACGAAGCGCTCGCGGGCCTCGTCGACGTGCCACAGCTCCTCGCGCATCGGCACGTCGGCCGCGGCCAGCGCCGCCATCTCGTGCTCGAGCGCCGCCGCCAGGGTCGGCAGCTCGTCGGCGATCCGGCCCGCGACCAGCACCCGCTGGCCCACGCCCAGCGAGTGGCCCAGGCGCAGCTCGACCAGCGGATCGACCCGGCGCGCGGCCTCGAGCAAGAGCAGGCCCAGCCCGCGCCGCAGGATGCGCTCGCCGTCGTTGCTGGCGCTGGTCAGCGGCGCGACCTGCACGGCGACGTGATCCGGGTGCCCAGCGACACCGGCCGACGATCGATCAGCGCCGCGACCACGACGTCGCCGTTCGCGCGCGCCAGCAGGCTGCCGACGGTCACCCCGGTCGGCACCTGGCGGACTCGTCGCCGATCCGGACGCGGATCTGCGTGCGGCGCGGCAGCGAGCGCTCGGTCAGGAGCGCGCCGACGGAGTCGGTGACCTCGGTCAGGCGCACGCCCAGGCCCGACACGACCGCCTCGAGCAGCCACAGCGCCGCGGTCGGGTCGGCCGCCGCCAGCTCGCGGTAGGCGTCGCGGGTCAGGACGCCCAGCACCAGCGGCGTCACCGCCACGACGCTGGCCGCGCGGGGCCCGCCGCCGATCATCCCGAGCTCGCCGAAGTGCTGGCCCGGCAGCAGCCGCGCCAGCGTCACGTCGCCGCGCCGGGCCTCGGCCACGCCGTCGAGGATCACGTACATCGTCCGGTCGCCGTCGCCCTCGCGCACGACGACCGCGCCGTCGGGCACCTCGAGCCGGCGCAGCCGCGCCGCGACCGCGACCCGGGCCGCGGGATCGAGCGCGTCGAGCAGCGCGCCGTCGAGGCTGTGCGCGGTCGGGTCGGCCAGCGGCGGCGCGCGCCTCATCCGAGGGATCCGACGGAGACTGGCACGGAGGCTGGGACGGCGGTCATGCTCGTGATCGTGATCGTGATTCGTGATCGCGGTCAGCGGGCTACGGGGCGCACACGCCGTACTCGGTGCCGCCGACCGACAGCGCCGGGTTGAAGCCGACGCAGGTCGTGCCCGCCACCGACACACACTCGTTGCCGGCCGGCCGCGTGCACACCTTGCGGCAGCGCTGCTGGGCGTTGTAGGTCGAGCACAGCGTGTTCGACGAGCAGGTCGCGTCGGACGTGCACGCCGCGCCGATCGCGCCGGCGCCCGGGGTCGCGCAGTCGAGGATGTCGAGCGGGTTGCCGGCCCGCGTGGTCGTGAAGAAGCCGCACTTCTGCCCGGCCGGGCAGCCGCCGGCCGCGCTGTTGGTCGGGCTGCAGTTGGCCGAGCAGGTCAGCGCGCCCGGGATCGGCTGCGCCATCTGGTCGGTGATCTGGATCGCGCACAGCGCCCGCGGCTGCGGGCAGTCGCCGTCGGCCGCGCAGTACTTGTGGCAGCGCCCGCCCGCGCAGACGAAGCCGGTCGCGCACCTGAGAACGTCGAACAGGTGCTGGCCTCGGTGCCCGGCACGTTGACCGCCCGGCACGCCGTGCCCATCAGATCGGTGAAGTCGATGTCGCAGGTCAGCGGCGGCGTGCACCCGCACTGCGGGAACAGCGAGCACGGCTGGGTCGAGCAGCCGTTGGCGTCGGTCGGCGCGTCGGTCGGCGCGTCGGTCGCGCCGTCGACCGCGGTGGCGTCGGCGCTGGCGCCGTCGGGACCACCGGCGCCGTCGGGCGTCGCGCCGTCGGGATCGGGGTCGGCGCCGTCGACCGCGGCGGTGCCGTCGGAGGTCGCGCCGTCGTCGTCGGCCACCGCGTCCACGTCGGCGCCGGCCGGCCGCGACGACGCGCACCCGCCCAGGGTCGTTGCTGCGGACAGGGCCAGGGCGAGCAAGCGGGCACGGAGCTGCATCACCTCGATCCTCAGATCCACCGCCGGCGATCGCAAGCTGTTTCGCCCGTAACCTCTGCTACGTTCCACCTACATGAGCCTGGTGGCGGCCGATCGTCTGACGGGGGAAGGCAACGCACTCTTTCAGCAGGGCGACTTCGCCGGCGCGGCCGAGCGCTACGAGCGCGCCGCGGTGTTGTTCCCCGAGCACCACCTCGCCTGGAAGGGCCTCGGCCACGCGCTCCTGTGCCTGGCGCGCCCCACCGAGGCCGCGCGCGCGTTCGACCGCGCCATCGGCCTCAAGTCCGACAGCGCCACCGCGCTCTGGGGCGGCGCGCTCGCCCACGCCGACCTCGGCCACAAGCCGATCGCGCAGAACTACCTCAAGCGCACGCTCGCGCTGCAGCCGTCGTGGACCGAGCTCGCGCGCTCGGTGCCCGCGCTCGCGCAGTTCCTCCAGATCTCGACCTACGCCGGCGAGATCCTGCGGGTCGCGCTCGGCCCGCCCAGCCTGCGCACGTTCCGGCACGCCGCCGATCCCACCCGCGCGATCGACGTCGCGCGCTACCCCGACGTGCCCGAGCCCGGCCACGTCACCTACGGCTCGCTCGGCCTGTCCAACGTCGAGTGGCCCGACGGCCGCCCGCGCATCGAGGTGCTGCTGGCGTGCGTGCACGACAGCGCCGGCATGCCGCAGCTCGTCGCCAACACCGCGTTTCACATCATCGATCAGCAGTTCTACCCGACGCCCGGCAGCGTCGTGCGCGACCTCGTCGGCGTGCTCCGCCTCGGCGACCTGTCGCTGCGCTTCCCGCACATGTTCTTCACCGTGCCCCGCCGCTGGGGCCTGCGCCTGCCGCTCGACGAGGGCCCCCCCGCGATCACGATCACCTCGGCCGTGCCGATCAGCGAGCGCGAGTACCGCTACTGGAAGGACGGCGGCGAGGATCTGCCCCGCCGCCTCGCCGCCGTGGACACCGCCGACTTCGCCCGCGCCGAGGTCGTCTAGGGCCGCGACGCGACGGCGTCACCCGCACGATCGGCGCGGTCAGGTTCGCCCCCGCCGTCGCGATCGCCGCCAGCGACGGCGTCACGCGCACGATCGGCGCGTTTCCGGTTCGCCGCCGCCGGCGTGATCGCCGCCAGCTACGGCGTCACGCGCACGATCGGCGCGTTCA
This sequence comes from Myxococcales bacterium, assembly GCA_016717005.1. Taxonomy (NCBI): domain Bacteria; kingdom Pseudomonadati; phylum Myxococcota; class Myxococcia; order Myxococcales; species Myxococcales bacterium. The sequence goes on from JADJUF010000005.1 coordinate 9,752, forward strand.
GGTTCGCGCCCGCCGTCGCGATCGCCGGCGCCGCCTGGGCCGAGGCCAGATCGACCACGCTGTCGAACGCCGCGCGGTCGTAGACCTGCACCGACCACAGCGGCGAGTACGCGGTGTCGCCCGGCAGCGCCGCGACGACGTTGTGGGTCAGCGCGCTGCCCGCCTCGGTCGCGAAGCCCTTGCCCGCCACCGGCGCGCCCGCCGTCGGGTTGATGTCGTAGGCCACGTAGATCGTCGAGGTCGGCACGAGATCGCCCGCCGGCGCCAGGCTCGGCCGCTCACCGAAGTGGAAGTAGTGGACGATCTTGTCGTCGTACCAGGCCTGGGACAGCTCGGCGTAGTCGCCCGGCGTGCGCACGCGCGCCACCGAGCCCTCCGGCACCAGCGGGCAATTCACCAGCGCCGGCATCGGGGTCAAGGTGAGGCCCCGCGCCACGATCTCCGCGTAGCTGGTGATCGTGTTCGCGACGTAGTCGCCCGGCACGTCGACCCGGATCGGCTGCCACAGGTCGTTGTAGCCGGCCATCCCCGGCACCACCGTGACGATGTTCTTCTGGCCGTCCACCGGCCCGTTCTCGCCCTCGCGGAACAGCACGTAGATCGGCGCCGGCGTCGTCGGCTGCACGTCGAACAGGTACAAGGCCACCGCCTCGCCCCCCGGCCCCAGCACGTCCATCTTGAAGGTCGCGTCGTAGTCGATCGCCGCGTCCGCCGCCGGCAAGCTCGGATCGGCGTCGCGCACGAACACCGTGCCCGCCGCCGCGCTGAACCGATCGATCGGGTGCCGCGGCGCCGTCGCCGGGTCCACGCCCTTCGGGTCGTCGGAGCAGCCCGCCCCCGCTCCCAGGGCCAGCAAGATCGCAGAGATCGCCGTGATGCGCATGACGTACCTTACGCGCCCCGCGCCGCCCTGGTTACCCCGCGCCCCGTCCCTCACCAGATCGCTCGCCCGCGCTTGACAACCCCCGCGCCCGCTGGTACCTACACGCCCGTTCCGGGGTCATAGCTCAGCTGGGAGAGCGCTAGAATCGCACTCTAGAGGTCTGGGGTTCGATCCCCCATGGCTCCACCGGAAAACGTCAAGGGTCTCGCAGCGATGCGGGGCCCTTCGGCGTTTCGGGCAGCGCGTTGGGTTCGATCCGGCGCGGCTCGGAATCGGTGCCCCGGATATCGGGCATCTCCATGCTCGAGCGTCGCGCCTTGTGGATCCGTCCGGCAATGTCGGCGATGACCATCGGGGCAGAACCGACGTCTACCGCACACGTCTCACCTGTCTCGGGTGATACCGGCGTCGCCCCGCCTCCTCTAGCCTGGACACTCGCCTCGCAACCGTGGCCCCTTCGGCCTGGCTGCGGCGCGGTCCGTTCCCCGATCGTGAGGCGCCCATGACTCGTATCAAGACCCTGGCCCGCTCTGTTCACGGGCTGGTCGCGGTCCTCGCGCTGGCCCTGGTGTGCGTCCCGGGGGCGCCGCTCCGCGCCGACGACAAGAGCGACCTGATCTCGAAGATCGAGGACCGGCTCCGCAACGCCGCGAGCGCGCTCGCGTACCTGCCGACCGACTCGAGCGACGGGCCGATCGATCGCGCGGGGGGGCCCGGGGGGGGGGGGCGGGGGCCACGCCGCTGCAGAAACGGGGACGACGCGCGCGGCGCCTGGCCGAGAGCTTCCGCGACGTCCAGGACAAGTGGAACCAGGCGACCGAGCACCTGCGCAAGCTCAAGGCGGGCATGCGCCAGGCCGAGCCGATCGCGACCTCGTGCACGTCGCGCGACCAGGAGCTGGTGCGCAAGGCCCGCGAGTACGAGAGCAAGAACGACCCAGACGGGCTGACCGAGCTGCCGCGCCAGACCGCGACGGTCCAGGACGCGGTCAAGCGCGAGCTCTACGACCTGCAGCAGCACGACAGCCGCATGGACGACTACGCCGACGACGCCGACGACTTCCGCGGCGACGGGCCGTGGCGCGACCTGGCCTCGACGGTCGCCCAGACCGCCCAGACGTCCTTCGGCCTCTGGCGCAAGAGCTACGAATCGGCCAAGTCCAGCTGCGCCAACCTCGAGCGCGGGCTCGACCACCCCACCATCAAGGAGATCCTCGCGAACCTGTCGAACTCCGCCGGCGGCCGCAAGGCGATCATCGAGCAGCTCAACAAGGACGCGCGCAGCCTGGCGTCGACCCTCGCCGGCGTGTCGGAGGACTCCGGCCTGGGCTCGGTCCAGCAGGCCAAGGCGCTCCTGCAGTCGATCGAGCGCGGCATCGAGTCGCTGGGCCGCACCGCCACCACCGACAAGGAGACCCGCGTCATCCTCGAGAAGTGGCCCGAGGGCATCCGCCAGCTCAAGGAGGCGATCGACGACCTCGAGGACCTGAAGGTCCACCAGCACGACATGGACCCGCTGCCCGAGAGGTGCCTCGCCAAGGAGCGCGAGATCCAGGAGGCGATCGCCAGGAACGGCAGCGACACCGATGGTATCGACGACCTCCCCAAGCTCGCCGACGCGATCGCGCAGCCCGTGGTCGCGGGCCTCGACAAGGCCAAGGACCGAATGCGAGAGGAGAGCGACGACCTCCAGCGCGCCAAGGCCATCTCAGCCAGCGAGGGCCCGTGGCGCGATGTAACCGCCGCCGAGCAGCGCGACGCCGACGAGACGTTCAAGACCTTCGAGGACAGCTTCAAGAAGACCGAGCAGGCGTGCGCCAACATCGTCAAGGGCAAGGACGCCCCCGCGGTCAAGGAGGCGACCGAGCGTTTGCGCCGAGGCGCGACCGATGGCAGCTCCACGCTCGAGCGCAGCGTCGACGCGTGGGTCGTCGCCGCGCGCGCGACCTACATCACCGACTGCGACGCCAAGCGTCAGATGTGGGAAGCCGAGTGCGGCAGCGACCGCGAGCCGTCAGGCGAGGATTCCGACGTCGACGCCCAGGAGATCTCGCGCCGGGTCGAAGGCGAGATGCGCGACCGGATGAAGCCGCTGCTCGAGCGCCTCCCGGAGCTCCAGCAGCAGGTCGATGTCCTCTTGGCCAAACGCGAGACCAAGGCCCAGGCCGCGCCGCTTGCAGCCAAGCTCAAGACCGAGCGTCAGCGCCTCGAGCGCCTGTCGGAGTCGGGCCGCTGGAAGGGCTCCAACCGGCCCTACAACCAGCTCGCGACCTCGTACGGGAAGGAGCAGCACGTCCGGATGCACAAAGACTTCAGCTGCCAGCTGCCGCTGGACCCGACCCGGCCGCTGAAGTTCGAGGGCGCCGAACACCTGTACCCCGACTGCATCATCGTGACCGACAACAGCTGCGAGATCATCGAGTTCAAGCCCGAGAGCAAGAAGGGGCGGCGCGACGCCGCCAGGCAACTCGCGAGCTACCGCAAGACCGTCCCCGAGTACTACCAGAAGCACCTCGACAACAAGAGCAACCCCGACCCGGAGTATGGTGGAAGTAAGTTCCTCGCCCGGATCGTCGCGGCCGGGTGCGCCGGCAGCGATGGCAAAGGGAGCATCCGCTTCACGACGCCTGACCCCGGAAATGCCTACTACCACATGTGCGCCCAGCCCTACGAGTGCATCGAGCCCAACTGAATGTTCGTCGGCACCTATCTCCTGCCGCTCGTCGAGCCGGCTGATCCTGGCGCGGTCGCCGACGCGGTCGCGGCGTACGTGGTCGCCAGCGAGCTAGCCCTGAACCGCATCACCTCGGCCGCGCCGAGAGTCAAGACCCGGACCTTCAAGGTGCAGAAGCTCCGAGAGCTCTGTGCAGCTCCAGAGATGTTGAGCTTCACGTTGTGGAACGAGAACCCAGGCAACGAACCCGACGACGAGTGGGATCTGGATGTGTACATCCGCGACAGACCCCAGAGCCGTACCGACAAGCTGGCCTACGACTACGAGGAACGGCAGGGCCACGTCATCACGCAGGCGGCCGCGCCTTCGCTGACCCCCGGCGTTGCGCACCTACCTCGAAGCCATGACCGTGCAGCACCGCATCGCCCATGGATTCATCGCGGGGTTCGCCCGCTACGTCGACGCCCGCCTCGAGTGCATGACCACGGCGCTCGGCGCGAGCGAGCGCGACATGGCCCAGCAAGAGCGCCTGGTGTTCGACGGCCGCCGCGACCAGGAGCGGGACAAGCTCCGGCGGCTGTATCCCATGACGATCATCGGCCCCGACATCTGGGCCCAGCTCCCGCCGATGCCAGCCTTCGATCCGATGCCGACGATCGAGGACCTCGGCACCTGCAAGCTTCTGACCGCCTGGCCGACGCTCTGCCCGCCCCGCGACCCCGCGTTCCTCCGCGGCACGCGCGCGCTGCGCGAATGGCTGTGGCCCTATACGATCCAGAACCCTGCCGACCACGTGGACAAGGACCCGGCCGGATAGCGCAGGCATTCAGCCGGCTGGGTGTGAGCATACGCTGCACGAGCCGCGTCCTTCCCGGCTGACGCGGGCGGTGGCAGCTTGAGGCCGTGTTAGCGAGGGCCCCCGACCGTGGGAACACGGGCGGGATCGGGCGGGCTGCGTGATGGCGGCGGCATAGGCCGCCATCAAGCGGGAAGTTGCCCCCGGACCGGCTGCGCGAGGACGATGACGCCCGCGATCACGGGGCTGGGCGCGTCGCCCGCCAGAATAGGTGACGCCGAAGGTGCGCCAACACCGACGGCGTCGTGCCCTCGATCGCTGCGTGTGTGATAGCGATCAAGAACACCTCAGTCACCGTCCACCCTGAGCTCGACGTCAAGGATTGGTTGCAGCGACCGCCGTCGGTCGACGCGGTGCGACCCGGGCGATGCCCGGGGTGTGGCGCGGCCAGCCGCCCGGCAGGTGGCCTGGTGGGTCTGCACGGCCACGGGCTGCGAGATCGGCAAGTGCGGGGCCCTCTCACGCTCGGCGATGCGTCGTCGCTCCGGGAGCTCCCCGGAGATCAGGTAGTGGCCCAGCGTCGTACACAACGGCAGCAGCGGCTTGGGCACGTCGTCGGCGTAGATCTGGTCGCCGGTGAGGAACAATTGATGTGGCCGGGCCAGGGGCTCATTGCGACGCGTGAAGATCAGGTCGTCGAGGAACGCGAGCGCATCGGGCCCCTTGGCCCCAGCCCGCCGACACGAACCATGGGCGATCGTGAGGTGCTCGATCGTGTTGGGTGGGAGCGCGAACGACGGGAGCATTGCGTCGTCGTAGCCGAGCGGCAGGTGTGGCCGCTCGCCGGCTGCGGAGTGGGCCAACAGCCCGAGGCTGTTGAGGTCGTGGCGACCGTCGGCCGCGGTGAACGCGATGTTGTACGAGTAGAGCTGCTCGGGCAGGAGCGCGACGTTGGTCGCCATGACACAGGCGACGTGCAGCTTGGCCCCCACGCGCAACGTCGGGACCGTGACGGGCGTCGCGAGCGGAGTCGCGCCGTCGAACAACGCACGGTTGGTGGTCGACGCCACCAGCCCGGCATAGATCGCTAGTTCGACGTCGGCGGGCTCACGGGTCGCGACCCAGACGGCGACGACATCCGGCTCCACCCGTCGCAGGATCGGTCCGGCGAGCAGCAGCGGTAGCGTCTCGAGCCACTCGATCAAGCCAGGCCTCCCCTGAGTGCGTCACAGCGTTCCGGCGGGGCCATGGTACGTTCGAGTCGATCGTGCGGTCAATCGTGCTAGCCCTGCTTCCGACGATTGTGGCTTGCTCCACGGTCCGTGCCTCGACCCGCGTTGGTCCGGTGCTGGTCGCGCCGTCCGGTGCCCGCGCGTTCATCAATGTCGAACGTTGGACCACCGTGCGGGCGCCCCTGCTCGACACCGAGGATCGCGCGTCGTCGCGGGACGCGGTGATCGAGACGATGGTGGTCGAGATCGATCTGCACAGCGGGAAGGCGCAGCCGCGCCTCACCGAGGATGGCTGGGTGTCGCTGCTCGCCTACGCTGCGGTCGACGATGTGCTGTGGCTCGCGGCGGACCGGCCGGCGCCGCGTCCCCGCGTGTTCGGCGTCCGCCCCGACCGGACGACCATCGACGTACCGGCGGGGTTCGCGGGCGACGCACAGTTCTTCGCGCCCGGCCTGATGTTCAACCCGATGCTCGGCGCGACCCCCTCCGTCCTGTGGGAGATGACCACCGGCCGGCAGGTCGCGGTCGCCGAAGCCTGGCCGCTGCGCTACGCCCTCGTGCGCGTGTCCGCCGACGGAGCGCACCTGACCGGTTGCGATCTCAGCGATGGCACCATTCGCGTGGGGCACATTCCGATCCACGACGGCCTCGTCGCCGGACTAGCCCACGTCGTCGTCACGGTCGTCACGCAATCACCTGACCGGGCGATGAAGTGCGTCGTCACGCCCGACGGCTCCCGTGTCGCGGTCGCCAGCGACGCTGGCGCCGTCGTCTACGACGTGGCCACGCGGGCGGTGATCGCGCGCGTCGACGTACCGGCCGAAGGCACCCTGGCGTTCGCCGGGCCGAACACCCTCGTCGTGCGCCGCGCCGATGATGGGGTGATGATCCTCGACCTCGTCTCCGGCGTCGCCAAACCGACCGCGCCCGGGTGCTGCCGCCAGGTCGTTCCCGCCGCGAGCGGCAACGCCGTGGTCGCGAGGAACGCGGGACTCACCGCCGGCCTCTTGATCGCCGCCGACCGCACAGTCACCCCGCTGTCGAGTCGAGCGGGGGCGCACTTCGCCGAGCAGACCGGCCAGCCACCCGACCCGCAGTTCGACGACGCGACCCGCGTCGTGATCCTGCCCGACCGCGCGCGCCTGGTCATCGGCATCGAGGGCGCCCGCGCCGTGATCGAGGTCAAGGTGGGCACCACGTCGCGGTTCCGGACCACCGTCGACGCCCACGGCCGCTGACCTCCCCCCAACCCCTCCCCCGACCTCCCCGCGAACCTGCCCGCTCGCCCCTGGATCGGCCTGGCTGATGCGTTCCGCTGCGGAACGAAATCGCCGATCCAAGCTGCGAGAATCATTATCGATTGGCAGAATCGCACTCTAGAGGTCTGGGGTTCGATCCCCCATGGCTCCACCGGAAAACGTCAAGGGTCTCGCAGCGATGCGGGGCCCTTCGGCGTTTCGGAGATCCCGCCGAGCCGGCGCACCTCACGGCAGCGGCGCCGCGAGCGTCGCGGTGACGCGCGCCGTCGCCGGCGACTCCTCGGACTTCGCAAGACCTCTCAGCACAGCCCCTTCAGGTTGAGGCGACGGTAGAGGTCGCGGCCGAGGCGGCCGACGAGGTCGCCGACCAGCTTGTTGCGCACCAGCGGGTCCTCCATCATCGACGCCGGCAGCATGCCGCTGAGCTCGGCGACGATCTGGGCCTCGCCCTTCACGCGGGCGAGCTCGAACACCAGGCCCTCGAGGGCGTTCGAGCCGCCCTTGGGGGTGCAGAGCGCGTCGCGCACGCTGGCGTGACCCTCCTCGGGCATCTCGAAGGGCACGTCCATGGCCACGCTGGCCAGGCCGAGCCCGACGTCGACCTTGTGCGGATCGAAGGGCTCGCACAAGAGCTTGCGCACCGTCACCGTGCCGCGGTCGGGCACCTCGAACGGCTGGTCGAGCAAGGCGTCGACCGAACCGGCGAAGGTGCCGGGCGCGAGGCCGAGCTTGTTGGCAACGGCCCGGGCGCACGCGCTGCCGCCGTCGGCGGCCTGGGGCAAGGCGGCCAGCTCCTCGTCGACCGCCTTGGCGATCGCGCTGTCGAGCAGCGACGAGCCGTAGGCGATCAGGTAGTCGGTGACCGCCAGCATCGCGGCGCTGCGGTGGGTGGGGACGACCTCGCGTCCACCCAGCTCCTTGTACGCGGTGACCACGGCGTCGACGTAGTCCTGGCAGTTGTGGGTGATGCCCTTGTAGTGGCCATAGTCGGCGGCGACGGCGAGCGCGGCGCGCTCCATGAGGTCGCGATCGTAGGCGTGCAGCGCCGGGCCGTACGTCGGCATCATGTCAGATCGATCGGGGTGCACGCCGTCGTGGAAGAAGCCCAGATCCGGCGGGTGGAGCGGGCTCTGCTCCTGGTCGCTGGCGAGGCCGTCGCCGGGGACGTCCGACGTCGTCGGCGGCGGCTCGAGCATGATGTGCATGTGGTGAAAGCCGGTGCTCGCCGGGGTGTCGAGGGTGTGCAGCCCGACCTCCTGGATGAGCGGCTGCACCTGCTGCAGCATCGGCGCCAGGGCGTCGAGCTGCGGCGCGATCTGGTCGAGCAGCGGGCCCATGTCGCGCAGGCGGCGCAGGTCGGGCGCCGCCAGCTCCAGCATCGGGTTCCCGTCGAGGAACTCCCCGATCGGCAGGCCTTCGGCGCGCTCGCGCAGGGCCTCGGTCACCGAGCTCGCGGCCAGCTGCTGGATCTGGGTGCCCATCTGCATGACCGGCTCGAGCTCGCGACGCATCGTCACTGCGGTGTTCTGCATGCCGGGCCGGACCTCGTACTGGTTCATGCCGTGCAGCAGCACGCCCAGCATCGGCATGCCGATCAGCAGCACGAAGATGAAGAACGCGGTGAGCACCTTGCGCAAGGTCGACCACTCCGCCGGTCCACCCCCATGGCCACCGTCGTCGGGCGGCCCGCCGTCCGGCCCGCCCTCGTCGTCGCTGTCGAGCTCGCTGCCCTCGCCGTCGAGCTCGCGTCGGGCCGCCTCGATCGCGTCCGCCCAGCCGTCGAACGTGCGCCCGGCCTTCTTGTTGTCGCGCCCCAGCGCTGCAGCAGCGCCACGATCCTCCCGATCTCCGCCAGCGTCCGCGACGTGCTTCGCGATGGTCTCGGCGAGCTTGTAGTTGTAGCCGCCGACCTTGAGCTTGGGCATCACCGCGCCCCCGCTCAGCGTCGGCAGGCTGCGCAGTGGGCCCTGATCGGCGCCCGCCCACGCCGGCTCGCCACGCACCGCGCGATCTGCCATCGCGTCGGCCTCGGCCTCTAGCGGATCGTGACCGCCGAGCAGGCTGGCCAGCTTGGCTTGCGCCGACCGCGGCGCGCGCCCCAGCGCCTGCTGCGTGACGTGGGCGAGCTCGTGGGCCATCAGGTGCTGGCCGTCGGCGCTCGACGGATCGAGCTGGCCGGCGCCGAAGTGGACGTCGGTGCCGCGGGCGAAGGCGCGCGCGCCCATCTCGTCGGCGGCGCCGTCCTGATGGACCCGCACCGACGACAGGTCGTAGCCGAACGACGCCTCCATGCGCGCCTGCACGTCGGTCGGCATCCCGCCGAGCCCCGGGGCCCCGCGCGCGCCGAGCAGGTGCGTCGCGAACGGGTCCTCGCCGCCGCCCCCGCCGCGGCTGCCGGTCGACCCCAGCGCGCTGGCGCCCCCGCCGCCGCCGGTCGCCCCCAGCGCGCTGGCGCCCCCGCCGCCGCCGGTCGCCCCGTCCTGCCCCGGCGCGCTGCTGCGCTGCACCGGCAGGGACTGGGTCAGGCTGCGCTTGCCTGGCGCGATCCCGCTCCCGCCGTGAACCTGACCATCGTCGGCGCCGTGGAAGTCCTGGAACGATCGCATCAAGGCAGCGTGCGCGCCGCCCCCGCGAACGCCGATATCAGCCCGATGTCACGCGAGCCGAGCCCGTCGGTGGGTGGCGCGGGTCGGGGGCGCGCTGCCTGCCCGCGCTCCCGGCCCGCGCTCCCGGCTCGCGCGAACCGGCCCACGCTCTTGGCTCGGCCTGGCTGATGCGTTCCGCCCGTGGCCCCCACGCTCCCCCGCGAACCGGCCCGTTCGCCGCTGGCTTGGTCGGTCTGTTGCAATCCGCCGCGGAACGAAGCCCAGGGCGCCAGAAGAAGTCGAGGGGCAATGCGAGGCCCGTCGGATCCGGCGGCGGCCAGAGCGGAGCCAGATCACCGCGGCGGCACCAGCGGCTCCGCGAGCGCCTCGAAGGCGCGCTGCTTGGCCAGTGACTCCTCGGACATCGCCGAGTCGAGCGAGTCGGTGAGCTGGAAGTAGACGCCCAGGCCGAGCTCGCGGACCACCGCCGGTCGCACGACCTCGACGATCTTCGCGATGCCGCCGAGCTGGTCGACGTACGGGTGAGCGTAGAAGGTCCCCCAGCGTGGGAAGCGGACGTAGCGCGCGCCCATCTCCATCTTGTTCACGCACATCCGCGAGACCTGATCCGGGCGGGAGTGCGCAGGGCGGCCATTCGGCAGCGTGATGTTGCCGGCGCTCGCCTCGGCCATCGCGGCGGTGTACGTCGGCGCGGTGAACACCACACCTTGATTCGCGGGAGCGCGCGCGGCGAGCGCGAGGACATCGTCGAGCCACTGCGCGAGCGTGGCGGTCGGCTCCCACGGTCGCTGGCCGTACACAAACGGCTTCTTTGCCGACCACGGCTGAACCTGGGAGTCGACCTCGAACCTCGCGTACGTCTCGTCGCAACGCGCGGAGGTCGCGAGGCCCACCGTGCTGGTCGCGTCGGTGGCGAGGATGCCCGTGTAGATCCCCGCGCGGTCCTTCAGCGAGAGCATCCCCGGACGCCGCACCATCTTCTGGCCGGACACCGCGATGGACGAGAAGTAGCGCAGCGGTCGCCCCCACGACGGGCTGGTCACGAGGCGGAGCATCTCTCCCCGCAGCTCTGGCGAGCAGAGCGCCTCGCGCTCCAACGTGAACGCAAATCCGATCGCAGCCATGGTCAATCCTCGTCTTCCTGGATGTCCACGCGTACCCGTGTCGACCGAGTCGCGTGGCTGGTCGGAGCGGTCGGCAGGCGCCGCTGCAGAAGGGTTCATCTGAAAGCTACTTCCTACGGTGCGTCCCACCCGCCCGGCGCAGGCACGTGGTCGAGTCCCGGGATCGCACGCGGCGCGTCGGCGAGCGGCCCGAAAGCGCACGCGTCCTCGAGGCCCGCGACGCCAAAGTCCCACGGCCCGGCGTCGGTGGCCGCCACCCCGAATCCCCGGAAGACCTCCACACCGGCATCGCCCCAGCAGTCCGACTGCACGTAGACAGTCCCCGGGTAGTGGGTCTCGTTGTCCAGCCGGCCGCCGGCGGCGCCCCAGCGGGCGTAGGACGCACCGAAATTGCTGCCGTCCTCCGGCGCCTCCAGCGCCAAGGCGCCGCCGTCGGGACCGAGGTCCCAGTGCGTTACGCGCCGCCACGGACTGCCCTGTGCGTTCGTGGCTCCCGTGAAGTCAAACAGCCGCTCGGTGCGCCCGGCGGTGATCGGCGTCGCCGAGATGTGGAGCGTGCCCCATCCGCGCGAGGACGGATCGAGGGCCGTCTGGCGATCGAGGTCGAGCGTCAGGTCGAAGCCCTCGAGGGAGACCTGTCCGGTCAAGAGCGGCTCGAGGCTGGGCTCGTCACCCGCCAGCACGATGTCGTGGACCAGCGCGTACTGACCGTCGTCGAGCCGATCGAGCCGCAGGACGAGATCGCGGGCGCCGATGCGACGACGCCACTGCACCACGTCGCCGATCTCGAACTCCGGGGTGGTGGTGATGCACTTCTCGAGGCCGAAGAAGATCTCCTCGAGCCTGGCGTCGACGTCGTCGGCCGCGAACACGACCTGCCGGAACCCCCGCGAGACCGCAGGATCAGTGGCGTCGCCCGCGGCGTGCGGGAACCCGACCAGCACGTCATCCCGCGTGGGGACCACGGCGCGATGCTCGGGGGCCCCGCAGGAAGACACCGGGCACAGCGGGGCATCGGCGTCGACGGGGCGGTCGGTTCCACGCACCGGGGGCGGCCGGGAGGGCCAAGCAGAGAGTCAGATAGCGCGACATCACACACACTCCGTTCACCAGGGGTGAGATCCAAGGCGACCACCGTCGCCTATCGAAGTCGGTCGTCGAGGTGGGAGGCCCGTCGGCGCCGCGCAGCCACGTCGGGGCACCTGATCACCACAGCCGCCCCGGGAGGTCGGGCAGCCCCTCGCGCAGCCGCGGCGACCCGTTGGAGATCCGGGCGGTGTTGTGGTCGATCGAGCGGACCCGCACGATGTGCCCGGCGAGGCCGATCATGACCACCCCGATCACCAACGCGATCGGCACCAGTAGCCCGAGGATCGCCGCCCCGAGCGCGATCGCGACCGCCACCAGCGCGACCGCCAGCGCGACCAGCCCCCAACCGATGACGTGCTGCTTGCGACGCGCCGTCGCGTGGGCCCGACACAGCCCGACGATGAGCTCGGCGCGGCGACGGACCGCAAGCGCGACGAACAGGTAGACGATCGGGCTCAACAGCAGGAGCAGGTACCAGGCCGGTCGGTGCCAGTAGATCTCCTGCCGGTGCGACGTCGCCGCCGGCTCGCCGCAGGCAAAGCAGCGGTCATCGATTCGAGCCAGGGCCGGGACGACCAGCAGGTCGCCGTCGCGCCAGCCCGCGGGAGGCCGAGTTCGTCCGCTCCGTTCATGCGCAGGTTATCGGTGACCGCTCGCGGCGGCGGTTGCGTGCCCGGGCTGATTTGTGGAGGTCGCCGACGGTCGCCGCGACCTTTGCGTCTACACGCCGTTGCCGTGCGTTGTGACGCGCGCCTGATTGATCACAGCCCGAGCGCCGCGCGCTGGGCGGCGAGCCACTGCGCCCACTCGGCCGATCGGGCCCGCCGGCGGCGGCTCTCGCGGGCGAGCGCGAGGCGGTGTTCGGCTGGGAGGGCGCGCCACACCGCGGGGACGACCGGCGCGCCACGATTCCCCGGCAGGGGCACTCCGGTGAACATGCCCCAGTCGTCGAGGAGGACCCACGCGCCAGCGAACTCGTCACCGCTGTTCTCCGACAGCGTGCCGTCAGGTAGACGAACTCACCCTCGGTGTTCCAGCGCCCTGGGCGAGCGCCGCGGACAGGTCCGCGAGTTCGGCCGGCGTGGCGCGCGACCGTGTCGGCGTCGGCGTCGACGTCCTCACGGCCAGCGAGTCGCTGCGCCAGCCAGACGACGCCCTCGTCGACGACAGGCTCGCGCAGGGGCGAGCGCGACGAGCCAGATCAGCCGACCACCGACGGCGGCGTAGAAGTTGGGATCCGAGGCGTGGCCCAGGAGGCCTCCGGCGAGCAGGCGCGCAGGCTCGTAGTCGGAGGTCGCGCTGATCGCCGACGTGACCACGGCCTGGTCGATGATGACCTGCTCGATCGGCCACGTGAGGTGCGCGGGATCGGCGGTGCGCAGGACGATGGCCGCCGCAGCGATCTCGACCGTGCCGTCGCTGTCCGACGCCCCTGCGCCCACGTGTGCGTGCACTGTTGCACGACGGCCTGGCGCGGCAGGTCGAGAAACCGGCACCAGCTGCCCGCGTCGCTCGAGGGCCGCGCCGACCGCGCAGAGCG
>JADJUF010000006.1 GCA_016717005.1 Myxococcales bacterium
ACAGCGGGCGCGGCGCGGCGAACGGCGCGGCGACGCCGAGCGACGTCCAGCCGGCGATCGCGTCCTTCGCCACCCACAGGACCGCGAGTACCTCGGGCGTGCGGGCTGTGCGGGGCCACCTTCACGCAGGGGTCGGCTGCACCTTCGACGTGCCGCCGAGGATCGCGAGGTACGGCGACTCCAGCATCTGCGCGACCACCCAGCAGCCAGGTCGCAGCGCCGTGGCGAGCAGCTGCCCGCGATCCACGGCGGCGCCGGCGGCGGCGGCGGTCTCGGCGCGCGCCTTGGGCGGAGGGCCCGACGCGGCGTCGACCAGCCGCGCCCGCAGCTTTCAGCTCGGCCCGGAACGCCTTCGCCTGGGGCGCCCTCGGCCCAGCCGCTGCGCCAGCTCGGACCGGCGCACATCCGCGACGCGATCGAGCGCCGCGAGGGCGCGCTCGCGCATCGCCTCGGTCGGTCGATCCGCGCCGCCAGGGCGGCGACGTCCGGCGGTGGCGCTGTCGTCCCCGGCCGCCCGAACGCCAGCGCCACCAGATCGCACGCCGCCCACGTCGCGCTGCCGGCATCGACGTCGATCGTCGCTGGCCTTGGGGCCGACGCCACCGCGCGCAGCGCGCCTGGTGACCGATCGCCCGAGCGCCTCCTCCGCCTCGGCCAGGAAGTCCGCCGCGCCGTCGTTGTCGAACGGTCCCAGTTGCCAGGTGCCCACGGCGCCACGCCCTCCGCGCCGCGCACAGAAGTCGCCGCCGCAAGACATCGAACCCATCATGCCCCCGACCCGACGACGCCCGCGCTGGAACATCGGCGACCTCACGCCATCCACCTGACCCGCGCCACGACGCGATCGCGCAGCTGCTCGAGGACAACCATGTGGCGATCCTCGACGGCGCGGTCCCCCGTCGGCAGCCCGCCCCGAGCGCGGACGAGCTCATGAAGGCTGGATCTACCGCGTCTTGTTCGTGGTGAACGAATTCCTTGTCGAGGCGACCCGGATCGGCCGCCTGCCATTCTTGATCGCCGACGTGCCGCCGGTGTTCACCGGTGACACCGCGCGCGGCTACAAGATCCACGGGCCGATGGAGTTCGCGATCCGCGACGCGCGTGGAGTGTCGCGGGCTCGAACCAATGTGTGCGTGGTCACATTGGAACCTCATCAACCGCCTGCGCGACCAGTTCCTCCGCGGCGGGTACGTGCCGTCCGACCGCCATCGCCCTGACGCCCCAATCGAGGGTCGCCCCCAATCGAGGGTCGCCCCAATCGAGGGCCGCAACCTCGGAACACCCTGCGCGGGTGAACGCGCGACGGATCGCGTCGCGGACCCCCACTTCTCCCCGAAACGCCTTGGGCCCGACAGGGTCGAGTAGCAACAGGGTGGAGTAGCAACCGATCGGCTCGCAGGAACGGGGGAGGTGCGACAGATCGCGTCGCAGAATCGCCAGCCCCCGCCGCCGGCGAGCTCGCGGTGACCAGGCCGCACAAGCAACAGCGACCCCGCCGATCCGGTTGGCCGATCCGGTTGGCTGCGACCCGGATCCAGGTCGCAGCGCCGGACCCGGGTCGCCGCTACCGCCGCGGCTTCCCAAGCAGCGCCTGGAAGTCGCGCGCGCCAGCAGCGGCCGGAGGTGGGAACGACCTTCACGCGGTCGAGGTGGGGTAGCCGAGCTCGACCGCGCGGGCCTGCGCCAGCGCGTCGTCGGGGGCGCCCCACCGCCGCGTAGCTGCACGCGGCCGCGTGCGTGATGTGCGGATTCTCCGGCGCGTACCGCCACCTGGTCGGCCATGCGCGCGCTGTCGGCGAAGCGCCGGGCGGCGTGGCTGACGATCAGCGCGTTGTTGGCGGCGTACAGCCACGACGTGCGTGCATATCCATCTGGCGGGATCAGCGCCGCCAGCAGCGCGCCGTAGACGGCGAGCGCGGCGTCGATGTTCGTGCCGGGCGGCGTGCGCGAGCGCGGCGACCTGGGCGATCAGGGGCCCGGTGCGCCGCGGGGCGGGCCAGCCCCTCGACCTCGGCCACGTCCAGCGCCGCCGCGCCCTGCCGGGCCTGCACGAGCAGCAGGAGCTGCGGAACATCGACCGTGTCGCCGCGCGCAAACCGCGCCCTCGGCGTCGGCCTGGCGTCGGCGGTGGCGCTCGACCGAGGCAGCCCGGAGCCGCGCGCCCTCGGCCGCCAGGGCCTCATCGGCGAGGGCCTGCTTGCACAGGCTCTCGAACAGGAACGCGGCGCGGACAGCGCGTCGTCGTCGAGCGCGTCGAGCGCCGCCGGCGCCAGCGCGGGCGCCGCGAGCTCGCGCACCACCCGCGACGCCGCCGCGCGCTGGCGCGCGTCACCCAGCTTGGCGACCTTGCGCGCCAGGCTGTAGCCCGTGACGTAGCGCTCGGCCATCCGGTGCACCGCGTCGCCGTCGTCGCGCCGGCCGAGCGCGTCGCACAGGCCAACCATCGTCTCCCAGTTGTTGTCGTTGTACGAGGTGGCGCCGAGCACCACCCGCGCCACCTCGGCGCGCGCCTCGTCGAGCTGCCCGGCCCGCACCAGCTCGTCGACCAGGTGCGGGCGCCAGTGCGTGTCGGGCCACCGGCACCCCGGCGACGCCAGCGCGCGCCGCAGCACCTCGCGCAGCAGCAGCGGCGTGCGCGGGCGTGCGCTGGGCTGGGTCGAGCAGCGTGCTGCAGCCCGGAACAGGTCCCACGGCTCGGCCAGCCCGCGGTGCGCGAACGCCGCCGCGAACGCCGCGACCACGTCGGCCTCAGGCGGATCGCCGCCCACGCCGCCTTCATCTCGTCGAGCGTGGGCTCGGGCGGCGGCTTCACTGGTTCCTGCGCCTGGGGCACGCCGCCGAGCGCCCGCAGCACCTTGCGCGCCTCCGGCGCCAGCGCGTCGATCACCGCTGCTGGTCGGCCAGCGGCTGCTCGCCCAGCCAGGCCCGCCACAGGTCACACGCGTGCTCGACGTACCAGCGCGCCTTGCGGCCGGCCGCGCAGGAACCGCATGGCGCGGCGCCTCACCCATGCTCCAGGCGTGCCAGTCCGACACCGCGGTGCCGTACTCCTCATCGATCGGCCGGATCACCGCGGCGATCGGCTGCCGCTGGTGCAGCCGCTGCAGCGTCGCGTCGACCGCCTCGTTGAACGCCGCCCACTGCTCGCCGGTGGCCTCGCCTGGTCCGCCCGCGGCCCCGGACTCGGATACGTCGCCGCCACCACCCACTGCAGCGAGTCGGCGTCGTGCAGCAGCACCACCACACGCTCGCCCACCTTGGCCTCGATCGTGTCGAGCGCCACCGGCGCGCCGAGACCCTTGATCGGAGCCCGCAGCGGCTCGCGCAAGATCGCCACCAGCCCCCACGTCTTGCGCGCGCACGACACCCCATGCCCGACGTGCAGGTACGGCCGCTCCGCCGACGCTTCCGGCGCCCGCAGCACGACCGCCCTGCCCGTCGACCCCCGCGGGGCCGGCTTGGCTGGCGCTGCCGACCTTGCCGCCGCCTTCCCGGCCGGCTTCGTCGTCGCCCTCCGCGCCGCCGTCCCCGCCTCGCCTGGACGGCTTAGCTGCCGCCGCCTTCCTGGCAGAGGGCGTGGGCTCTGCCGCCGGCGTCGCCCGCGGCTTGCGCTTCTTGTCCCCACGCTTGGCTGCTGCCACGCCGCGAGCGTACACGCCGGCGCCCGTTGCCGTGCCTCACCTGGTCAGCGCGCCACCTCACCGGTAGCCCGAGGTCGGTGATGACGGTGAGCTGCGCCTGGGCGACATGGTCTACGATGAGCGTCCATGACCCATCGACGCCAAGCCTTCGTCGATGCCGCGAGCGACGACCGCATCGACGCCGAGCGGTGGGGCGGCGAGATGGCGGCGGCGGACGTGGCGACGATGGTGGACGGGTACCAGGCGCTGAACGAGCGGTCCGCGGGTCGCTACGCCGAGTTCCTGCGCCAGGCGGCCCGGTGCCAGAAGTGCGGCGCCGACGAGGCGATCCCGGTCGGCAAGCGACCGGTGCCGCTGTTGTGCGGGACGGGGACGGCGACAGCAGAAGTGCTCGCGAGCGCCCAGGAAGCGCTGAAGCCCTACCGGCGGGACGACAAGTCGATCCGTCTCGATCCCGAGCGTCCGGCGAGCCTCGACGCGCTGCGCACGTTCCTCGATGAGCACGGGCGCGGGGCTGTCGGTGGGGCATTGCGGCTGGGGCGACCTGACTGGCGCCTGCGCGGCTCCCCAACTTCGCGAGGGGGTGAAGCTGATGGTGCCGGGCGCCGACTGGTACCCGATCTCGCAGTGCGCGAACTTCTTGATCGATCGGTACGCGTCGTGGGACGCGACGCTGCGCAAGTTCTTCTTGCAGCTCGGCCTCGACGAGGAACGCGCGCGGAAGTTCATCGTCGAGCAGCGCATGTACCTGGGCAACGTGCTGCTCTGCTATCGCACGGGGTATGACCGCACCGGCACGAAGAACCTGTCGCCGCGATCGTTCGACAACTGCGCAGAGCACCTGCGCCGGCACATCGACGCGGTGGCGCCGGAGATCCTGGTGACGTTCGGCGGCAACGGCGCGCGCCGCCGCGTCCTCGGTCGGCGCCAGCGCCGAGGGACGAGGACGCGCTGGCCCGCGGAGCTGCGCGCGCTGACGCCTCGCGCCTGCAGGCGATGGCGGCCTCCACGCTGACCGCGGCGGCAGCGCTCGCCCGCACGCCTGGGGAGCGGCGGTTGACCCACCGTGCGGCTCTACCACCTCCGTCCTATGGGCACGTGAACAAGTACCGCGACGACTACGCGGCGCTGAAGCGGCTGCTGAACGCCGCCTCCTCGCAATGACATCAAGATGCGAGCGCCTGAGATCCGGCTGAGATCCGGGTCGCGACCGATCGAATCGCGATCGCGATCCCCCCGATCCGGGTCGCAGCGGTCGCATCCGATCGGATCAGGGGGGTACCAGGGTCGCATCCGATCGCATCGCGGGGCCCCGAGTCGTCAGGGGTTGACGTCGCCCTCGATGCGCGCCGCGATGTCCATGCTGCCCGGGTCGCAACCGATCGGATCGATGGGTCGCAGCTCGAGGGATCCGGGTCGCAACCGGACCGGCATCGATGTCGACCGCAGATCCGGGTCCTGATCCGTCGCAGCCACCCGGATGGAGGGCCACCCGGATGGAGGCTACCGTCGCGGCCGAACGACATCAGGAACTGCAGCACGTACCAGAACAGCGTCGCGATGGTGGAGAACAGCAACAGCGCGGCGGCGACGTGCGCGGTCGGCGGGAAGTCCCGCGCGATCTGGCCGGTCTGGTACAAGATGTAGCCGGCCATCAACAGGATCATGGCGCCAGCGAACACGGCGCCGAGGCTGAAGCCGAAGATCATCGAGGCCACGATGATGCCGAGGGCGGCGAAGCTGCCCACCATCAAGGCGCTGCGGAGGAACGAGAAGTCGCGGCGGGTCACGAACACCGTCAAGGTCAGGCCGACGAAGATCGCCAGCGTGACCGTCGCCGCTTGCAGGATGACCGTCTGGGCATCGCCCGCGCCCAGCTTGAGCATCGCGACCCACAACAGCGGTTGCAGCAGCAGGGCCTGCGCGATCACGCTGACCCCCAAGCCCAGGTACTGCAGCGCGCGCGACGATTGCGACCACGCCAGGCGATCGCCGACGTAGCCGACGCCCATGAACAGCGCCAGCACCAGGAGCCAGTTCCAGGTGCCGCCGAATGCCCACCGGGACATCGCCAGGCTGGTCTCGGGGAAGAACCTCATCATGCCGCCCGTGAGCACCGCCAGCGCCACCAGCGCGACGCCGAGGTGGGCGTAGGTCTTGCGCAGGAACGCCATGCGGTCGCTCTGACCGAGCGTGGCTGAGGCGAAGGGGATCGAGCGGGGGGACGAGGCTGCGGCACGCATGGGGCACCTCCGGTGCGGTTAGCCACACCATGCGGCCGCGGGTCGTTGTCAACAAGCCGCAAGTTTCGAATGAAACATTCGATTATATCGAAGTGTCCGCTGATCGACCCGCCCGTCGGCCCGCGACGGTCGCCGCGAGATCTGGGTCGCAGCCACTGGTGGGCGCCAGCGAGAGCCGGCGCACGTTCCACGACAAGGTGCTCGACGGGATCCGCAAGTTCCTGGAAGCTCATGCGATGCGAGCCAAGACGGGGCCGCGCGACTTCTACCAGTTCGAGAAGGAGCTGCACGCGCGGCTGATGGAAGCGGAGCGCGAGATCGTCGGCGACGTCATGTCGGCGTCGGACGTCGACGCCGACGCGATCGAGATCGAGGGGGTGGTCCAGCGGCGCGTGCTCAAGAGCGCCGAGACGTACATGACGGCGGCCGGCGCGGTGCACGTCGAGCGCTGGCTGTACAAGGACCGCCGGAACCCGGAGGCCCACGCGCTCGCCGCGATGGATCTCCGACTCGGGATCGTCGAGGGGTTCTGGACGCCGCGTGCAGCCGAGCAGGCGGCGTGGGTCGTGACGCAGATGACGCCGCAGAAGTCGGAGGATCTGTTCGAGCGCGTCGGCAACATGGCGCCGTCGAAGAGTAGCCTCGACCGTCTGCCGAAGGCGACCGGTGACCGCTGGGAGGCCACGCGCGAGGCGAACGAGGAGGTGCTGCGCGAGGCGATCGTGGTGCCCGAGGGCGCGCAGTCGATCGCGGTCTCGCTCGACGGTGTTCTCGCGCCGGTCGACGGCGGCAACAGCCCGACCGAGGTCCGCAACGCCGCGGCGGCCGAGGGGCGCTTGAGCAAGGGCCCGGCGGGCTACCGCGAGGTCGGATGCGCGACGCTCTCGTTCTGCGACGACAAGGGCGACCTGATCTCCGCGATCCGGTTCGGCCGTGGCCCCGAGCACAAGAAGGCCGCGCTGAAGGAGACGCTCAGCAAGGACCTGGCGCGTCCTCTCCGCTGCGCCCCGACCTCGCTTGTGCAAGGTCTCCGACGCCGGCAACGACAACTCGGGAGTTCCTCGACACGCTGGCCGATGGACCAGTGATCCTCGACTTCTTCCACGCCACCGAGAAGCTCGGCGCCGCGGTCGCGGCGGTCCACGGCGACGGCACGATGGAGACGAGGCACACCTTCGAGCGGCTCCTCACCGAGGACAATGGCGCCAAGGCGGTGATCGACGCGGTCGCACACCTCACGAAAGCACCCGCGGCGGGAGACGATCACGAAGGCGCTCAACTACCTCCGCAAGAACCGGCACCGCATGCGCTACGCCGAGTGGAAGCGCGCCGGCTACATGATCGGGAGCGGCGTCGTCGAAGCCGCGTGCAAGACGCTCGTCGCGCAACGGCTCAAGCTCAGCGGCATGCGGTGGGGCGCTCGCGGCGCCCAGGCGATCCTGACGATGCGCGGATGGGACCAGAGTGACCGCTTCGACGCGGCCTGGGCACTCGTCGCCGCGACGTATCACACCGAGGTCCAGGTGCTCGCCAACGTCGTCGACCTCACGCCCAAGCCGACGCCGAGGAAGCGCCGGGCATGAGCGTCAATTTCGGAACTACACCCTGACGTTAGTCGACCGGACCAGCGGGGCCGTACTGTGCAGGTGGATCCGGAACGGCCCGACGTGGAGAACCATCCGATGACAATGACCGCCGATGTCCGCGACCAGGCGTTCTGTCGCCTCGACCTCGAAACGACCGTCCACGAGGACAGCTCACGCGCCGTCGCCGCGGAGATGCAGCACGCGTTCTGGACGTTGGCTGATGCCGTCCTTGAACCACTGATCGTCGAGGGGATCTTTGGCGCCCCCAACTCAGGTGCGCCCGACGAAGCGCCGCCAAGGCCCGATCATCCCTACTGGCTGTTGCAGCGCGCGGCCCTACCGCCGAGCCTCGACGGGGCGCGGGTCGAGAGCCTCGGCATGCTTGGGGCGGTGCGCCGCTCAGCACGCGCGATCGACCGGCCCGCGATGGCCGGGTGGGTCGAAGAAGCGCTCACACCATCGGGGGGCGCGGGCCTCGAACTCGAGCATCTCACAGTGCTCGCGGGCCTCGTTCGGATTCCGCCCGTCTGGGCTGGCGAGGATGCGATGCACATCGAGTCCCCGGCTGGGCACTTGGTGGTTCCACGGTGCGCAATGGTGACGTCGCGTGGCTGGCGCCGCCACCAGGGCGTCACGTGCTACGGCAACCGGTCGAGTTCTCCATCGGAAGCCAGGGCAACGAGTGCTCGATCTCCCTCGCAGTCTACTGGTCACCATGGCTGGAGGGAGCTCCAACTGCCCCGGCCGCGCGTTGAACCGGGCAATCGAGGCGCTGCGGGCTGGCGGCTGGCGCGAGACGACAGACGTCGCTTGACGCTCGCCACGCGACGGTACCTCAGCGAGGGCGATCGAGTCGACCCCGGTGACCGAGTAGCAACGGAGAACCGAGTGGCAACCGATCGGTTCGCAGGGCTGCGTCCCGGGACCGAGGGAGCCCGTCGACGGGGCGGCCGCGAGCCGGATCCAGAGCGACCCGAAGCGGGGCGGCTCAGGTCGGCCCCGGCCCAGGGACCGCCGTGACGCTTGGGGGGGCCTACCTCGAACCGCGGGGCGAAGCGGCGCCGCCGCCTCGGCGACGTCGGCGCCGCCGAAGGGCGACGACGACGACGCCTGCGAGCGAAAGTGAAGCACCGCCCGGGGCATCGGTCGACTGACAGCCGCAGCCTGCATCGGCCATGGGCTCGGGAGGTGTCACGACCGCCGTGCAGTCTGCGAGGCACGCGCCGTCGGGGCTGCCGTTCGCGAGGCCGTCGTCGCATTCCTCTGGCCCGTTGAGGACGCCGTCGCCGCACGTCGCGATGGCCGCGCAGGCCGAGTCGCACCTGCCATACATCCCATTGAGCGCGCCATCGTCGCACGTCTCAGGGCCGTAGACGACGCCGTCGCCGCAGTGCGCGCCGAGGCCGGTACAGGTCGTATTGCAGCTGCCGTAGTGACCATTGTCGGCCCCGCTATCGCACACCTCGGGACCGTTCACGACGCCGTCTCCGCAGTGCTCCGCGACGCCGCTGCAGGTCGCGTCGCATCGACTGTACTGGCCGTTCAGCGGACCCTGGTCGCACACCTCGGGCCCGTTGCGGATCCCGTCCCCGCACCACGGCGCTCGGCCCGAGCAGGTCGAGCCGCACGACGCCCCGTACTCGCCGTTCGAAGCGCCGATGTCACACTGCTCGGGGCCATTGACCGCACCGTCGCCGCAGTACGGCCCCATGCTCGCACAGCTCGAATCGCAGGATCCATAGGCCCCATTGGTGCTGCCGCTGTCGCACGCCTCGGGGCCGTTGGTGACCCCGTCACCGCAGTACGGACCAAGCGCGTCACACGCTGCGGCGCAGAAGCCGTACGAGCCGTTCGCCGCGCCGCTGTCACACGCTTCGGGACCATTGGTGACGCCATCACCGCAGTACGGCGGCACGCCCGCGCAGGCGACGTCGCACACGCCGCCGTACATCCCGTTGCCGGCGCCGTCGTCGCAGGTCTCCGGTCCGTTCACGACGCCATCGCCACATCGCGGGCCGAACGCGTTGCAGAGGAGGTTGCAGTTCCCGTAGGAGCCGTTCGCCGCGCCGCTGTCGCAGGCCTCGGGTCCGTTGGTCGTGCCGTCGCCACAGTATGGCCCCGGCGCCGTGCAGGTCGCGTTGCAGTGGGCGTAGCTGCCGTTGGCGGCGCCATCGTCACACTGCTCGGCGCCATCAACGAACCCGTCGCCGCACACGACGGGGATCACGTACTCGTAGGCGCCCATGTCGAATTCGGCGCCACTCATCCGATCGCCGTCGCGTGGACGCGAGACGCCGAGGTTGTCGGCGACGGGCGCGCCGGCAGCTGAACCGGTGTCGATGCACGGGCTCCCCGGCCGCAGCTGGAAGCTCGTCACCGACACGTACAGCGGGTCGGCGCTGATGACGCCTGGCCCCGGCGTGACCGCGACGTAGTCCGTCGAGTTGCCCCAGATGTCCGAGTTCGCGAAGCCGAGCGAGGTCGCGCCGCCGGATGTCCCCCGGCTCAGCCCGGTGACGTTGCTCGAGATGATGCTGTTCGCGATCGAAACGTCCGCCGACGCACCGGCGACGGCGTCGACCCGGACGGCGGTGAGCGCGCCATGGATCGTGCTGTTCACGACGTCAGCGCTGACGGCCCCGGTGCTGGCCTGGACGAGGACCCCGTCGTTGGAGATGCTGTGGACCACCGCGTTCGCGATCCGCGGCGCGCCGCCGACGACGAGGAAGCCGGAGCCCGAGTTCCTGATCGTGAAGGCGTCCAGCACCGGCGCGCCGCTCTCGACGCGGACCGCGGCGCCGGTCGCGTTCGTGACCGCGAGGCGGACGAGCGTCGTCGCGCCGCTGCGCATCGTCAGCCCCGTCGACGCGTTGTTGATCGTGAGGTTGCGCACGTCGGCGCCGCTCGCCGTCGGCAGCATGAAGAGGCCCGCCCAGGAACCCAGCGTCGATCCGGTCAGGGTCGCGGGCCCGAGCACGACGAGCTGTCCCTCGACACGAAGCTCGGCGCGGCTCAAGACGTCCCCAGACTCCATGACGTCCGTGCTCGCAAACGTCAACGTCACGCCCGACGCGATCGTCAACGTGACCCCCGACGCGACCGTCAGGTCGCCCTGCACGGTCGCCGAGGCGGTCACCGTCGTGGATGACCAGAGCTTTCCGTACAGGCCTGGCGTCGGATCACCTAGATACGGCAGCGCGCCGAGGTCGCTGCCATCGTGTGCGCCGAATCGCCCCGGCGAGTTCGACGTCAGGCGACTTTCAAGTGATGACAGGATCGGGTTCCCCTGGATGATGCCAGGCCCGACGGTCGCCCCGGAAGGTATGTTGGAAGAACGAAAGACATTCGTGTACGACAAGGACACCGCCGCCTGTGACGCGCGCAAGATCGCCCCCGTGGCGATGCTGTTGCGCACGCTCACAACAGACGTGCCATTGGCGTAGATCGAAGTGCCCAGGGTCGAGATCGTGCAGTGTTCGACATCGACCGTGCCCGCATCGACCTGTAGGCCATACGTGAAACTTGTCGTGCTGCGAATCGTGACGTCGTTGAGCGTCACGGCCCCTGACTGAACCACGACCCCAGAAGACGACGCATTCACGATCGTGACGTCGTTGGTCGTGAACAGCGCGCTGCTGGCCTTGTAGATGATTGCCCTGGAGGCGCCGGTGATGCGGACATGCGAGAGCTGCACGGAGGTCGCGGTCGTGTCGACGAGGATGCCGCCGGTCGTCAACGTCACCGGCTGCGCCGTGGTGCCCACCGCGGCGAGCTCGCCGGCGACGGAAATGACGTAGCTGTTGCTGGCGAAGATGACCGATGCGCCTGGTTCGATCGAGAGTGATGCCCCAAGCGGGACGGTGACGCTGCCCTGGAGTCGATACGGCGAACCCGCCGGCGTCCAGACCTGATTGACGATATTGGTCCCGGCCGGAATGACCGTGTCGGCGCGAGACGGCCTGGCGGTCATGGCGAGCGCGGCCATGCACGCCGCGGCGAGCGCGAGCGCGGTGCGCGTGCTCGTCGGGTTTCCGGTGCTGCGGGGTGTGTTCTGGAGCATCAGGACCTCACGTTCTATGCCGGACGTTCGAGCGTTCGAGGGGGCAGGTAGCTTCTCGGCGCTTCTCGGCCTGTCAGCCCGCCCAGATCGTTCCGGGACGTGCGGCAACTGGCCGTCCATCGCTGGGCGTCAGGGGGGGGCGCCCGACCTATCGACGGGCGAGCGCCGTCGTTGCGGGAGCCAAACGAGCGGCCGGACCAAGTGCGTCGAGACTCGCGCTGACCGCCGCCCTTGGCTCGATCGACGACTCCCTCCTCGCCTCGCCCATGCTCCGCCTCGCCCCATCGCCGCGACCTTATCCCAAGCGGGATCAGGACGCAAGAGTGCTGCAGTTCTAGGGCGTTCGGTCACGCATGCCTCATCGTTAGATCGCGTTGCGAAGCAGCCCGCGCGGCAACAGCGTTCCGCGTCGCACGACGTGATCGCGATGAGATGTCGATCGGCTGCATCGTGGCGTTTTAATTCGCGGATCGAGCGACTTTCATCCACTCATGATGGCGCTCGGGTCCGAGGAAGATCTGGCGCACAGAAGAGAAAGCCCGCGTCTGCGCGGCGTGGCAATGGTCGAGTCGCGTCCGGGATCGAGTCGCAACCCATCGGTACGCGGTCCGCAACGCCGAGCCGCGCTCGTGTTCCCAGCCGCGGCCGGCATCCGGGCGCATCCGCGCTTTCACCCCGGCCGCTCGCCGCGCTACGGCTTCCCTCACGGACTCTACGATCGGGAGCTCGAGCTCGAGTTGCGCGACCACCCGCGGTGGTCCCAGCCCTGGCGACGGCGCCAGCTCCTGGCGGGCATCACGCCCGCCGCCGACGTGTGCGGGTTTCGCTGTCGCTGCGTCGGGCGCGCGCGCGGTCCAGGTCGCGACGGTCAGGTGGCGCCGTTCCGGACCGGGTGTACGCTCGCCCGATGGTGCGACTCGGGACTGCGCCGGCGGTGCTGACGGCCCTCGTGGCGGTCGCCTGCGGCCGCGGCGACAAGGCGAGGCCGAACGACCGACCCGCCACCGCCCCTGCGACCGGCACCGCTGCGAGCACCGCAGGCGCGCCGGTACAGAACCTGACGCCGGACGAGCTGCTGGCCCGGGGGACGCCCACCCTGGTCGTTGGCACCCTCGGCGACGACGCGGCTGACCGCGCGATCGTCCTCCAGGCGGAGCGGGTCCGCGAGCTGTTCGCGGGCGCCGCGATCGTGCCCGACACGTCGATCGACCTCGCGGCAGGCCCGTCCGGGTGGCCGCCCAACCCGATCCTGTACGGCGGCGCGCAGGTGAACGCCGTGGTCGCGGCGCTCGGCGACGAGCTGCCGCTCCACGTCGACGCCGAGCGGATCGTGGTCGGCGGCGAGACCTACGCCGGCGTCGGCGAGCGCGTGATCGCGGTGGTCCCCGCTGATGCCACTCACCCGGCGTTCTTGCTCTACGCCGGCACCGGCACCCCGGGCGTCGCGGAGATCAATTCGATCCGCCACGGCGGGGAGCCGCTGCTGCTCGCCGACGTGCATGGTCGGCTCCAGACCGGGACCTGGGTGCGGGGCGCCGACGGCGAGGTGACCGCGACGCTGGCGGCGCGCGCGCGGCGGATCGCGTGGCGCACCGTCGACCGCGCGGTCGCGGGCGCCACGGTGCGGGTGGCGTTCCCCGCGCAGCTCGCGGCGGCGCCCGACGAGGCGGCGGTGGTCGACGCGATCGCTCGCGGCAGCGCGCGCGCGGCCGAGCGCCTGCAGGTGGCGGCCCCGCCGGCGATGACGATCTACGTGTACCCGGACCGCCGCAGCAAGGAGACGCTGACCGGCGACCCGGGCGATGGCCACGCGGTCGCGTCGGGCGCCGCGCTCCACGTGATCCGCTTTGACCCGGCGCCCGACGGCGGCCTCGAGCGGCTGGTCACCCACGAGGCCACGCACGCGATCACCGGTCAGCTGTGGGGGCCGGCCGGCTCGGGGCTGATCGGCGAAGGCATCGCGGTGTGGGCGTCAGGCCAGTACGGCGGGCGCGCCCTCGCCGACTGGCAGCACACGCGCGGCGATCGCCCCCCGGTCGCCGCGCTGCTGCCGATGAAGGCGTTCCGGGCCAGGCCCGAGGCCGACACCTACCCGCTCGGCGGCCTGCTGGTCACCATCGCGGTCGAGCGGGTCGGCCTCGACGCCGTGCGCGACCACCTGTTCGGTGCGACCGCCGAGACCTGGGCAGACGCGTGCAGGACCGCCGGCACGACCGCCGAGGCGCTCGACGCCGCGCTGGCCGCGCGCCGCTGATCGCGGCCGGCGAACCGGAGCCCCGAGTCGCCCCGAGAACCGAGCCGCAACCGAACGCAGCGGCGTGATCTGCTCATGGATCACGACACCTAGGGCAGGCTGGTCGAGGTGTCGAGCTCCGCTGCCGATGCACCGCAGAACCGAGGCGCCGGAGAACCGAGGCGCAACCGATCGGATCGGCGGATCGTGCGGAGCTGGGGCCGCCGGGCCGCGGTCCCAGCCGCACAACCGGGCACGGCCTTGCGCGCGGTCTCGGCTTCGAACATCCTCGGCGGATGACGACCAAGAGCCTGGCATGGGGGGCGGCGGTGGTGGCGCTGATGCTGGCCGCGTGTGCGATGAAGCCCGTCAACACCCGTGCGCTCCACATCGAACCGACGCTACCGCTGGTCGCGACCAAGATCCCACGTCCGCTCTATGTCGTGCTCGATCCCACGCAGGTCCCCGACGAGTACACCATTCCTGCGCGGACCACCAAGGAGATCCGCATACTGGAGATTCGCGAGTTCGTACGCCGCGACCTCCGCGACGCCCTGTCCTCCATGTTCGCCGCCGTGACCGTCGTCGGTCTCGACGACGTGGCGCCGCCCGACGCGATGATCGCGCAGGTCCAGATCCAGCGGTTCGCCGCGGAGATCGATCAGGTGACCTCGGGCGACGTCATCGCGGGGCGTGTCTATGGACAGATGGGCTGGTCGTTCGCGATCCGCAAGATCGATGAGCCCGAGTTCAGGTTCTCGTATGCCGAGACCGTCACAGGCACATTCCCCCTCGTGAGGGTCGACCAGACCGCCGAGATGATGGAGTCGACGTACCGGATTGCCCTCGAGCAGCTGATGGCGCGCCTCTCGGACCGTGAGGTCATGGCCCGCCTGTCGGAGTGACGCGCGGAGAGCCCTCGAGCAGCTGATGGCGCGCCTCTCGGACCGTGAGGTCATGGCCCGCCTGTCGGAGTGACGCGCGGAGAGCCTCGACCGGGAGGCTGCGAACCGGAGCCCGCGGAATAGCTTTCGGTCCCTCGATACGGATGCTCGATCCGGTTGGAGGCGACCGGATCCCGGCGACCCGGATCCCGGGCGCCCCGTGTTGGAGCGGGCGCAGCTCGTCGACTGTGCCCCCTCAACCGGTTGGCTGCGACCCGGGGCCGGCGCGGGGTCACAGCCGGAACGGCGTCGCGTCGGCGGGGACCGGCTCGCGCAGCGCCGCCGTCCGGCGCCGCCGGGGCGCTCGGCCTCGGCCCGACATAGCTCGGCGACCAGCGGGTGATCGCGCGTGTTGAGGCGCAGCGACCACAGGGCCGAGCCCTTGAACGCCAGCGCCAGCAGGTCGGCCGGCGCCAGCCCGAGCACCGGGAACTCGGCTGGATCCTGGCACGCTGATGCGCGCCTCGCCCAGGACTGAGTCGCCCCTTGCGCTCCACCACGACCGAGGTCCTCGACCTGCACGTGGGCTACGACGAGTCGTGGATCGTCGAACGCTGGCCCGACCCGGAACCTGCGGCGCCGGCGCGCGCGGCGCCGGCCCACCGAATCGCGCGGCGATCGCAGCGGTCCACCGGCCAGGGGCACGGGCGCGCGCGGGCGGGCTACTGTGGACAGCGCTCGAGCTCGTCGAACGACGTGGCGGCGAGCACGCATCGCCGTTGTCGAGCGTCGCCCGCGCCCTTGCAGCCCGCGGCCAGCACCGAGCGCTGGGCGTCGAAGCGCGCGAGCATCTGGCCGGTGCGGTCCTTGGCCGCGATCAGCTCGCGCATGTGATCGAGCGCCGCGGCGCACTCCCGCGCGGTGATGCCGCCGCTCCGCCGCATCATGCCGGCGGTCGCGGCGACGGCCAGCACCAAGACCAGCAGGGCCGTGCCATTCCCGATCGGGGCATGGTCGCCGCTGAGCCCGCGCCAGAGGCTCAGCGTGCCGAGCAGCACCGCCACGACGGCCACGCCGAACGCGGCGACGTTGCCCCACTGGTACCCCCCGTGCGGGGACGCGGGCAGCCCGACGTCGAACCCGCGGTAGATGCCGAACGCGCCCCAACCAACAACGATCAAAGTGAGCAGCTTCTTCACGGCCCGTCCTCCTGCGCGCACGACTGTCTCACGACGCCCGAGCGCGGTGATCGCCAGTCGCGCCTGATTCGCACCCATCGCGAGACGCCCCCCGACGCGCACGGGATGATGGCGCTATGCTCTCGACATCCGATGGCCGCCGACCCGATGGACTTCTCCGACGTCGCGCTCACGCCGGACCGCCGACTCGCAGCCGACGAGTTCCGGATGTTGTGGGTTGACGACTGGTACGACGGCCCCTCGCCGGAATGGTCGAGCGCGGTGGTGAGCTCCTCTACCTGGCGGTGCACGAGCGGGGCGCGCTGGGTCGCGACACCCCTTGGCGCTGGGTCGTGCTGCGCCTCGCGCCCGCCGCACGTGCCGAACAAGAACGACAACACGCGCCGTTCGCGCATCACGTCGGCGAGCACTGGTGCATGCACACGGTCCCTCATCCGGAGATCGAGGAGGGGCGCTCCGCCAGCCACTTCTATCAACAGCAAGCCACCCGTCCGCCGCTGACCCGCGCGGACTGCGAGGTCATCGGCTGGCTCGACGACGCGCCGCCGCCCGAGCGCCGGCGCGCGCCGTCATAGGCCCGCTGGCCGCCGGGGTGCAGCCGACCCAGTCTTCCTTCGTCGGCCGTGACCCGGATGGCCGGGCGACCCGGATGGCCGGGGGAGGGAGCGCCCCCGGCGCCCCGCGCCCCGCGGTTGGCTGCGGCGCAGGACGGCGGCGCGGGACGGGCCAGCTTTCCGAAACCTCGCGGGCGCCGCGGTGTCTGAACGGCGTGCGTAGGTGGGGCCTGGCGTTGCTTGTGGTCGGTTGGGCGTGTGTGCCGCCGGGGCCAGCCGCGCCGCCGCCCGCGCCGCCGCTGCCGAGGCTGGCGACGCCGGGGCACCTGTTCTTGATCAGCACGGAGGACGGCGCCGCGCACTGCCAGCGGTGGGACGTCGTCCCGGCCGCGGGCGGGCAGGGGCA
The DNA here is from genome assembly GCA_016717005.1 of Myxococcales bacterium. Classification (NCBI taxonomy): domain Bacteria; kingdom Pseudomonadati; phylum Myxococcota; class Myxococcia; order Myxococcales; species Myxococcales bacterium. The sequence continues at coordinate 16,807 of JADJUF010000006.1, forward strand.
GCTGGTCCGCGAGATCGACATCAGCGGTGAGGCCGGTGTCGACACGATCGACTACCACCTGCGGGGCGCGACGCTGACCCTGACTGGCCGCACCCGCGGCATCGCCGCGCGCCTGAGTTTGATGGGCTGTGAGGTGCCCCTGCCGTCCGAGGACCTGGTCGACGCGGTCGCGGTCGGCGACAGCCGGTGGTTCGCAGACGCGGCTGGGTGCGACCGCGCCCTGGCCCAACATGCGCGGGTCGCCACCGACCTGACCCAGTGCGAGTTCGAACCGTTCGTTCCGGACGCGGTGCAGCAGGCGACGCGGCGCAGCTTCGAGGAGCTGCTGCTGCGCGGTGGCGTCGCGTACGCCGTGGGGGCGACGCTCGCGTGGCGGCCGCGGCGAGGACGGGCGCTGCGAGCCGTTCAACGTCACGCCCTCGAAGCGTCAGCGCCGGGGCTGCTAGCCGGCGCGCTGTGGCGCGAGACCGTCAGCCACGGCGTGCGTGAGAAGACCAGCACGGCTACATGTACTCGCGCGGCGGGAGGCGCGCGTTGGCCGCAACGGGCCCGACGAGCTGACGCGGCTGGGGCACAGCGTCACGCACGCGGACGGCTCGGGCTACGGCATCGGCTGTGCGTCCACCGCCTATGTCACCTACGGCCGCGGGGTGGTCTATGCCGATGGGCCGCTGTACCTGACGCGCGCCGCGTGCCAGGACGCGATCGCCGCGCAACAGCTCCACGACGCGCGCACCACCGGTGCCGCGGTCACCGCTGGTGACGAGGTCGAAGCCGACGAACTCACAGACGGCGACGAGGACGCTGACGCCACGTGGACGACCTTCGCGCTGGGCGGCTGCTGAGCGGCGCCACGACCTGGGTGGCGGCCGATCCGCTCACGAGGCCGCTGACGCCGCGCAGATTCGCGGAACGGGCGCGCACCGACAACGCGACCTCCGCACCATGCTCACCGTCGGCGGCCCTCGGCGCCAGGGACACCCGCGTGCGGTCGGCGCGGCTCACCCGCCCACGGCTTCGATGATGGCATCCCAGGAGCCGAGTCGCCCGGATCCATGGGTGTCGGCGGCGTCGCCTGGCGCGATCGAGGAGTTGCTGCGGGAGTCTTCGCCTCACCCGATGGCGGTCATTGTCGGGCATCGGAGCGATTCGTAGACTGATCAGATGAGCTTCGACAGGGCGAGTCGGGAACAGGCGGGCGGCCCCGAGGCGAGCACCGGGGTGGCGGCGGGCAAGCGGACGCTGACGTCGGCGTTGCCGGTCCAGCGCCAGGCGCCGACCGCCGCGCCGACCGCGCCGATGGTGGCGCCGACGACCGCGGGCCGCGACGATCCGTTCGGGGTGCACCTCGACGGCCAGGTCTCGACGGCGACCGCGGCGCGCTCGCTCGAGGCCGCCCGCGAGCGCCACCTCGGGGCCGATGGCAACGTCGGCGAGCGGCTGTTCCGGGTGCCCTCCGGTGCCGAGATCACGTCGATGCTCAAGGCCGGGACCATCCCCGAGGACAAGCTCATCGCCTCGATCGAGACGGCGCTGACCCGCATGGCCAAGGAGAACAAGCTCAAGGTCACCGACCCGATACCCGACATCATCAAGCGGATCTTCCCGTCGCCCGGCGTCTTCGACGAGGCAGAGTTCGCCAACGTCGTCGACACGGCCGATCGCTCGCGGATCTACCAGTCGGTGGCGGACGCGCAGACCAAGCTCAACACGACCGATCAGCCGAAGGTCGAGGCATCTGGACGACGCGGTCAAGCTGATCGACGATGCCATCGCCGACGACACCGGGCTGACCGAGGTGTTCGGGACCAAGGCCGGGACAGCGAAGGCCGTCTACGCGAAGGCCAAGGTCGAGCTGCAGACCCGCAAGACCACGATCGACGTCTCGCTCAACACCGACTACAACCGCGACGACGAGGAGATCGGCCTCGGCGGCTGGGCCAACTTTGGCAAGAAGCAGGTCCACCTCCACCGCAAGGTGGCCGAGGTCGTCGACAAGAACGGGTCGACGGCGACTGTGGTCCACGAGTTCTGCCACCTCGCCGACAACACCGTGAAGGACAAGGGCTACTACGGCAGCGCGGGGTTCGAGGCGATGTCCGAGGACGAGAAGGTCACCAACGCCGCCCACTTCGAGGAGCTGCCGCGGCGCAAGCTCGGCACCAGCAAGTACGCCGGGCACACCTTCACGCCGGGCAAGACCAAGGGCGGCGGCGCGGTGACGTTCGAGGACGAGGTCAAGCGCGCGGTCAGCGAGTACTTGCGCAAGGCCTGGGACAAGGCTGTCGACTGCCACCTGTTCCTGCGCCGCATCAAGGGCGAGCTCGACGGCGGCGACGACTCGAACTTCAAGCTCCAGCAGCCGCGCATCATCGAGCTCTCGAAGCTCCAGCACCTGACCATCCACGAGCAGAAGCCACCGACGACGATCAACCTCAACGACATCGTCCTGTGCGAGGGCGTGGCGCACGCGACGACGAAGATCCGGCGCGAGGCGGCCAACGCGACGTACCCGACCACCGCCGCCGTCGGCAAGGTCGCCGCCGACTACGTGCCGGGCATCGCCGAGGCGACGATCAAGAGCTACGGCGCGCTGACCGGCAACGACGCCGACGACCTGACGCTCATGAACTGGTTGGTCGCCGAGTACAAGCTGGCGCTATGATCCCGGCGGTGCCCACAATCCGGTTCGGCGACGCCACGCTCGGGCTCGACGCCGAGGCCGTCGACGCGGTCAACGTCGCGGTCGACGATCTCGGGCCGCTGGCCGCGCTGACGCGGCTACGCCGGCTGCGGGTGACCACGACCGATCCGCACCGCGACCTGCCGTCGCAGATCTCGTCGCTGGCGCCGCTCGGGCCTGACGCTCCTCGAGGAGCTCGAGCTGCCGGGGGCGCCGGTGATCGACCTGACGCCGCTGGCCGGGCTGCGGCGGCTGCGGATCCTGGATCTCAGCGGCACGGCGGTGCGCGACCTCGCGCCCCTGCGCGGGCTGACCGCGCTGACCCGACTGCGCCTGGGCGCGACCGCCGTCGCGGACCTCGCGCCGCTGGCCGAGCTGCTCGGCCTCGAGGAGCTGGGCCTGGCCGGCTCGCGCGTCACCGACCTCGCCCCGCTGCGCGGCCTGGTCCGGCTCCGGCGGCTGGCGCTCGACGGCGCGCCGATCTCCGATCTGACGCCGGTGCTCGGCTCGCCGGCCCTGCGCGAAGGCGACCAGCCTCGATCTCTCGGGGACGCGGGTGGCGGACCTCGCCCAGCTCGCGGGGCTCACCGCGCTGCGCGAGCTACGCCTGATCAACGCGCCGGTCGTGGCGCTGGGGCCGCTGGCCGGGCTGGCGCTCGAGCGGCTCTGGCTCGACGGGACAGACGTGGCGAGCCTCGCGGGTGTCCCGACCGCGAGCTTGATCCACCTCGCGTTGTCGGGGACCGCGGTCGCGGACCTCGCGCCGCTGACGCGCGCGCATCGGCCCCGTGCGCTCCAGCTCGCGCGCTGCCCGGTGCGCGACCTGGCGCCCCTCGCCGGGCTCGATGAGCTCGAGGAGCTCAACCTGGCGGACACCGGCGTCGCCGACGGCGCCGCTGGTCAGCCTGCGGCGGCTGGCGCGCGTGAGCCGGGCGCGCCCGCGGTGCACGACGTCGCGGCGTTGATCGAGCTGCCGGCGCTCGCGCTGGTGGACGTGCGCGGCACGGGCGTCACCGCGGCCCAGGCTGCGGCGCTTGGTCGCGCGGGGCGCACCGTGCTGACTGCAGATCCGGAGCCAGCTGAGCGCGAGGACGCCGACGTCGGGTGGAGCCCGAGGCGTGATCCGGTTTGCGCTCGCGCTCGCGCTCGCGCTGATCGGCTGTGGGCGCGGCCACGGCGCTACGCCGGTGCCGGCGCCGCCCCAGCGTCGCTCACGCCCCGCGCCCGACCTGCGCTGGCACCGCGTGCGCGCCGGGCCAGTTCTGCGAGACGCGTTTCGAAGGCCACGACGCCGACCTCGACGGGCGACCGCTGGATCAGACGCGGTGCGAGCCGCTGCCGGAAGCGTGTCAGGCGCAGCCGACGTGCGCGTGCGTCGCCGTGGTGGATCCCGATGACATCGTGCGAGGACGACCACGGGTTGCTCCGCACCGACGACACGCCGTGACGCCAGCGTCCGGCCGCAGGCCTCACCGACGAGAACTCCTCCGATCCGCGCGCGGCCATCCGGGACCGGGGCAACTCGATCGATGGATCCAGCGGATGACCAGCCACCGATGGGAACCAGCACGAGCACCTGTGCCGAAGGTCCAGCCCAGATCAGGCGCACGCGCGCAGCCCTCGCGGCGGGCACGGCGCCGTCGCGGGTCGCCAATGAGCTGCTCCGCGTCGACGGCTTGGGCGATGATCGCCAGCTCATCCTGGTGTTCTGCGAGGCCACCGGCGCCAGCCCTGGGGACGCAGGCCCTCGGCCAGTGGTGGAACCGTGACACCGGCGTGACGGTGGCGGGCCCGTTCGATGAGTGGGCGCGCCGAGCCTTCGCGAAATAGCACGAGCTGAAATGCGGGTCGCGGCCACCCGCACGAAGGGGCCACCCTGGACAGGGCTGAAGCTGTCGCCGAGGAGGCTGACCTCCAGGCCGGTGGCTGCGACCGCTGACCCCGGCCTGGGCGACCCGATCCGGGGCGGGACCACACCGCCGAGCTGCGCCCGACGGCGCTGAGGCGGCTCGCGTGGCGTGCCCGTCCGCGCCGCTCGGGCGGCGGAGATGCGGGCAAGCTCGGGGGAACGTGTTCTGTCATCGAGCTCAGTCTACAAGGTCCCGCTGGCGCAAGATCGACGCCATGATGTCGGCGCACGTCGCGTTCCTCGATCGCCACTACGCCGCGGGGACGTTTCCTCATCTGGGCGGAAAGATCTCCGCGACGGCGGCATCATCCTGGCCCTCGGCGCCAGCCGGGCGCAAGGATCGCGCCATCATGGCGGAAGATCCGTTCGTCGCGAGCGGCGGCGCGGGCCCGCATCATCGAGTTCCGCGCCAGCCAGCGCGCCAGGATCTGCCGGCGCGGCTCGCGCCGTAGGCGCGCGGCGAACGTGGCGCGTCGGGCATCTGTGCCGCTGCGACCATGCCGCAACTCCACGAACGCCACGCGCCGCGGAGCCTCGAGCGTGCGGCGCCTCCGGCGGCTGGTGGATGAAGATGAAGACGGCCCACCCGCAGGCACGCTCGCCGTGCAATGGTCGCCGGATGATCAGGACCAGTGCGATCGTGATCCAGGCTACTGCGGTCGTCGCGGTCGCGGTCGTGGCGCTGCGCCGCCCAGCGCCGCGGCCGAGTCGCGCATCACCGCCCGAGGTCATGGCTGACGGCGGGCTGACGCTCGGCGTGGTGCGCGAGCAGCGCGATGACATCTGGGAGTGGCACCCGACGGCGGGGTTGCAGCTGCACGTCGCTGGGGCGCCGGTCCGCGTGCGGATCGCGGGACACCTCGGGGCGCCACGTCGACGTCGCGCTGGCGCCCGAGGTCTCGCTCGCGACCTGGCGCAACGACGTGTCGTCGGACGTCGCCGGCGGGATCGGCGCGCGCCTCGAGCTGCGGCTGGTCAGCGCCGCGGGCCGCACTCACTGGCTACGGCCGGCGGCCGCCGGCTGGTGTCGGCAGCGACTACGATCCCGCGGTGACGATGGCCGGCGGCGTGGTGTTCCCGCGCTGGCGGCGGGCGCTGCGCTACGGCGCGGAGTTCGCGTACACCGACCGGACCGGCGGGAGCACGTCGTCAACCGGAATGACATGCGGCCGATGGGCCGCAACCCTGGCATCTCGCGACGTTCTTCGTCGGTCTCGAGCTCTGATCTGATCTTGATGACGCGACGCTGATCCGCGCCGCGCGCGCCGCGCGCCGCACGGACTGTCCGCCCGACCGGAACCGCGAAGGACCGGAACGGGAACGAGTCGCCAGCGACCGAGGTCGCACCCATCGGCGCGCACAGGTCCAGGGCCGGCGGGGACGGCGCGTTTGCCGGCGTTGGACGGCCGGCGCGAACGAGCGGCCCCCCGCGTGCGCCGCGTGCGACCGGTCGTCTCGCGACGCGGTGACCGCGAGCGCCCAGTCCGCCAGCGGACGTCGAGACCCCGCGACGCGCTCGCCCAGGATCCGCCGTCGCGCTGTGCTCGACGCTTTCGCGCGGTGTGGAATGGGCTCACGCCCCCTCGCCGAACGCCTCCGTGGTCGGCGGCGGGGTCGGCGGCCACGGCGCTTTGTGCACCCCACGAGCGACCGGGGCGCACGCGGGAGACAGCACATCCAGGACGGACAGCGAGCATGCCGTCGGCGCGCGGTGGCGGCATCCGCGCGCGATGACCGCATCGGGAGCACGGGAGGCAGCCGTCCACGAGGTGGACACCGCGCGCACCGCGTCGAGCCGACCGCG
>JADJUF010000007.1:0-127500 GCA_016717005.1 Myxococcales bacterium
GCCGCCCGTCGATCTACTCGCGCTCGCCGGCGAGGTAGCGGTACAGCGAGCGCGTGCTGATGCCGAGCGCCGCGGCCGCGGCCTCGCGGTTGCCGCCGTGGTGGACCAGCACCGCCGCGCAGTACGCGGCGACGTAGGCGTCGCGGGCCAGGGCCAGCGGACGATCGAGCGGGCCCAGCGCGCCGGCGTCGACCGCCGGCGCCGCGGCGATCACCGCGGCCGGGGCGCTCGGCGGCGGCGGCGCGGTCACCGCGGTCGGCGGCAGGCCCAGGTCGGCGACGCCGATCGTCGGCCCCGCCGCCATCACCGCGGCCCGCCGCATGGCCGCGCGCAGCTCGCGCACGTTGCCGGGCCACCCGTAGGCGGCGAGCGCCGCGCGGGCGTCCGCGCCGAGCAGGTGGCGCGGTCGTGGCGAACGTGGCCTCGGCCTCGGCCAGGAGGCGCTCGGCCAGCAGCAGCACGTCGTCGCCGCGGGCCCGCAGCGGCGGCAGCTCGATCGTCACCTCGCGCACGCGGTACAGCAGATCGGCGCGGAACCGCCCGGCCGCGACCTCGGCGTCGAGATCGCGGTTGGTCGCGCACACCAGCCGGAAGTCGACCGCGCGGGCGACGTCGTCGCCGACCCGCGTGACCTCGCGCTCCTGCAGCACCCGCAAGAGCGCCGCCTGCATCGGCGGCGGCAGCTCGCCGAGCTCGTCGAGGAACAGGGTCGAGCCGGCCGCGGCCTCGATCCGCCCGACCCGATCGCCGTGGGCGCCGGTGAAGCTGCCGCGCTTGTGGCCGAACAGCTCCGACTCGAACAGGTTGGCCGGGATCGCGGCGCAGTTGACCGCGACCAGCGGCCGGCCGGCGCGGCCGCTGGCGGCGTGGAGCGCGCGCGCCACCAGCTCCTTGCCGGTCCCGGTCTCGCCGGTGACCAGCACGCCCAGAGGGGTCGGCCCGACCCGCGCGATCAGCCCGGCCACCGCGGTGATGACCGGCGACGCGCCCAGCGTGGTCGGCGCCGCCGGGCTGCGCCGGAGCTGCGCGATCACCGGCACCGCGAGCGTCGCGGCAACCGCCAGGTCGGCGGCCAGGCGCGCGCCCAGCGGGCGGGTCGGCCGACGTGCGCCCAGGTACAGCGCGCCGGCCACGCGATCGCCCAGCACCATCGGGATCGCGATCACCGAGCGCAGCGCCAGGTTCACCACCGACGGGACGTTGGCCAGGCGCGGATCGTCGTCGGTGTCGGCCACCGCGATCGCCTGGCCGCCGGCCAGGACCTCGGCCAGCACCGTGTCCGACAGGATCGCCGCGCCGTCGGCGACCGCGGCCCCGGTGGCGTCGCGCGCGACCGCGACCGTGTGGCCGCCGCCGTCGCGCAGGACCACCGCGCCGACGTCGCTGCCAGTGGCCGCCACCGCTTGATCCACGAGGCTGGCCAGCGCGCTCGCCGGATCCTCGGCCTGCGCCAGGGCCAGGGCCAGCGCGCCGATCGGCAGCGCGGGGTCGTCGACGCGCATCCGCGTCAGCGTGACGCCGTCGACGACGACCGGCGCGTCGCCGAGCTCGAGCCGCGCGCCGGTGGCCAGCACGGCCACGGTCACCCGCGCGCGATCGCGCTGGACCACCAGCCACTCGTGGGCGACGCCGGCGACGCGCACGTCGGCCGCAGGCGACGAGCCGACGGTCGTGAGCGCGCGCGCGAGCTCGACGGTGCGCGGCGCGGCGCCGGGGACGCGCAGCTCGAGGCGCGGCGCGGTCACGGCCCGCCCGCCGGGCGCGACGGCCGCACGTGGGCCGGCCGGGTCTCGCCGGTGACCGGGGCGGCGCTCGACGTCGGCGCGGCGCGCGCCCCGCCCGCCGCGGCCGCCGGGGCCGGCTGCGACGGCGCCACCGACGCGGGCCGCACGGTCGCCGCGGCCGGATCCGCGGCCGACGCCGACGAGCGCGCGCCGGCCCAGGGCCGCGCCGCGACCAGGCCCACCGCGATCAACAGCGCCAGCGCGCCGGCGGCCAGCCACGGCCAGCGCCGCGCCGGCGCGATCGTCGCCACCGGCGCTGCGCCCGGCGCGCGCGCGTCCGCCGGCGTCGTCACCCGCGCGCCCGCCAGCGCCAGCGCCGGCGCCGGGGCCGCGCCACGGATGGTCCGGGCCTGCGGTCGACCGCCGGCGCTCATCACGCGCTCGAGGATCGCCGCCAGGCGCGGATCGTCGCCGCGATAGCCCAGACCGCGCTCGACCAGGCGCGTGGCCGCGAACCGATCGCCCGCGGCCAGCGCGGCCTCGGCCTGGGTCGCCAGCGCCGCGCAGCGACGGTCGGCGACCTCCGCCGCGTAGCGGATCGGATCGGCCAGCCAGCGCCCGCGCTCGTCGGCCAGCGCCGCGACCGACGTCCAGTCGACCAGGCGCTCGAGCTCCGCCGCCAGCGCCGCACCGTCGGGCGGGCGCCGCGTCGGCTCGGGATCGAGCACGCGCGCGACCAGCGCCGCCAGCGCCTCGCTCACCGCGGGCGCCAGCTCGATCAGGCTGGGCGCGCGCCCGGCCAGGATCGCCGCGACCTCCTCGCTGCCGCGGCGTCGCTGGAACGGACGCCGCCCGGCGATGGCCTCGAACAGCACCACGCCGAGCGCCCACACGTCGCTGGCGGGCGACGGCGTGCGGTCCTCGATCTGCTCGGGTGCCATGTACGGCACCGAGCCGGTCAGCGTGTCCTCGGCGGTGTGGCGGCTGTGCTCGGGCCCGAGCGCGAGGCCCAGGTCGATCACGATCACCGCGCCGTCGCGATCGATCACCAGGTTGTCGGGCTTGAGATCGCGGTGCACCAGGCCAGCGGCGTGGATCGCGCCGACCGCGTGGGCGGCCGCGATCACCAGCGCCAGCGCCGCCTCGGGCACCAGCGGCCCCTGGGCCAGCGCGGTCCGCACCGTCGGGCCGGTCAGCAGCGGCGTCACCAGGTACGGCGCGCCGCCGTCGACGCCGGCGTCGATCAGCCGCACCACGCCGGGGTGCGCGATGCGCCCCAGGCTGGCGACCTCGCGGTGGAACCGCGCGATCGCGTCGCCGCCGAGATCGTCGCGCAGGCGCTTGAGCGCCCAGGGCTGGCCCGCGGCGTCCTTGACCTCGTATACGGTCGACCAGCCGCCCGCGCCGATGGCGCGCGCGATCTGATAGGGCCCGATGCTCGTGCCGGCCGGCGCGGTCGTCACCGCTCGACCCTACCCGATCTGACGCGGCCGAGTCTGGCAGACAATCCTGTCACGACCGCCCCCCCGCCCGCGCAAGTGCGCGAAGCTGGACAGGTCCGCCGTCGGCACGGGCCTTGTAATAGGCGCCCACCACGACCATGAACCGCCTCCGCTTCACCGTGACCCTCCTGGCGATCGCCGCCTGCGACCAGGGCGGCAAGCCCGCCGCGCCGCCGGCCCCAGCCCCCATCGCACCCGTGGCCCCCGCGCCGACCACGCCCACCGCGCCCGCGTCCCCGGCCGAGGCCCCGGCCCCGGCCCCGCCGCCGATCGCCTACACCAGCGCGCCGGGCCCCGCCTACCTCGGCGTCGCCGGCGCCGGGCTCTACCGCCTCGACGGCGGCGCGCTCACCCGGCTGATCGCTCACCGGTACCCCGTCAAGCAGATCGTCGTCGATCGCCAGGGCGCGGTCTACGCCGTGGCCATCGGCGGCATGTGGAAGATCGTCGACGGCAAGCCCCAGCGCCTCGACAGCGACCAGACGACGCTGGTCGATCAGCTCGCGCTCGGCCCCGACGGCGTCCTGTGGGCCACGGACCGCCGCGGGGTGTTGCGCTGGGACGGCGCGTGGACCGAGGAGCCGGCCGAGACCTTCGGCGGCGATCTGATCAACGCGATCGCGGTCGATCACGACGGCCGGGTGTGGGTCGTCCAGAGCGCGGCGCTGTGGCGCCTCGACGGCGACCACTGGAGCAAGCTCGACGTCGGGTTCGCCAGCACCGCCACGCCGTTCTTCTCGGCCATCGCGATCCACGCCGACGGCACGGTCTACGTCGCCGGCAGCGCCGGGACCTTCGCGTTCCGCGACGGCCGCTGGCGCAAGACCGGCCTCGCCACCCGCTACGGCTCGATCGACGAGCTGGTCGCGGGTCCGGCCGGGCACATGGCCGGGACCGGCGGCGTCGGCACGCTCGCGGTCGCCGAGCCCAGCGGCACGACCCGCACCGTCGAGCTCGACGAGGGGCCGGCCCAGGCCCACCGCGGCGACGTGCTCGCGATCGACGGCGGCGGCCGCACCTGGGTCGCCACCGACAACGGCCTGGTGATCTTCGATCGCGACGGCGGCCTGGCCCAGCAGTGGCTGCCGGGCACGGTCGCGGGCGTCACCGGCAAGATCACCGCGCTGGCGGTGGTCGCCGACGGGCCCACGTTGCCGGCGCTGCAGGCCGCCGCCACCGGCGCGATCACCGGCAAGGTCCTGCGCGCGGGCAAGCCGGTCGCGCGCGCGGCGATCGAGCTGTGCGATCAGCCGCTGACGATGTTCAAGGGCACGCCGTGTGAGTCGTCGACCCGCGCCTACCGCGGCACCAGCGCCGCCGACGGCACGTTCCGCATCGACGACGTGCCGGTCGGCACCTACGGCTTCGCGGTCAAGCCAGGCGCGCAGTGGATCATCTTGATCGGCGGCGACTGCTGCACTGCGCTCGAGCCCGGCGCCACGTACGACGTCGGCGCCATCACGCTCTGAGGTCGGTCTCCGGCGCCGGGCTCGGCTCCGGCTCCGACTCCGGCTCCGGCTCCGGTTCCGGCTCCGGTTCCGGCTCCGGCTCCGGCTCCGGCTCCGGTTCCGGCTCCGACTCCGACTCCGGCTCCGGCTCCGGCTCCGGCTCCGGTTCCGACTCCGGCCTCCGGCCCGGCCCGGGGTCGGCTCCGACTCCGGCTCCGGCTCCGGCGCCGGCTCCGGTTCCGACTCCGGCTCCGACTCCGACTCCGGTTCCGGATCCGGCTCCGACTCCGGCTCCGGCTCCTGACTCCGATCCCGATCCCGACCCCGACCCCGCTCCCGATCCCGACTCCGATCCCGATCCCGACTCCCGTTCCCAACCTCGATTCTCCGCTCTCGAAAGGAAACGTCCATGTCCTCGACCGCTCTCGTCGCCACCGCCCCCGCTCCCCTCGCCCTGAGCAACGGCGGCCTCATCGCCGGCAAGCTCAACGTCCGCCTCGGCAAGGTCGAGCTGACCGCCAGCGAGCTGCGGGTCCGCACCATCAGCCGCGTCTACCAGATGTTCGGCCTCATCGGCATGCTGCTGGGCCGCCGGGCCAAGGGCACGCTGGCGCTGACGATCGACCTGGGCCGCGTGCGCACCGTGGCCCGCGGCAAGCACGGCCTCAACAAGAAGATCCTCGACGTCACCGTCGACGATGGCCAGACCCACCGGGTCATCGTCGACGACTTCGATCGCTTCGGCGCCGCGCTGCGCGATCAGCTCGCGCGCCAGGGCGCCGCGGCGTGGCAGGTCGCGTGATCGGTCCGCGCGGCGCGTCCGCGCTGACGATGCGGCTATAGTGGCCGGAGATGGTAGCCAAGACGACCCGCCTCGATGTCCGCCCCCTGCGCAAGACCGACTACGCGGCCGTCGTCGAGCTCCAGCGCCGCTGCTTCCCCGGCATCGAGCCGTGGCTGCGCGAGCAGTTCGAGAGCCAGCTCCAGCTCTTCGGCGAGGGCCAGCTGTGCGTCGAGCTCGACGGCACGGTGGTCGCGACCTCGAGCACGCTGATCGTCGACGAGGAAGACTTCGGCGACTGGCACACGTTCAAGCAGGTCTCCGACGGCGGCTACATCCGCAACCACGACCCGGCCGGCGACACGCTCTACGGCATCGACATCGCGGTCGATCCCAGCAAGCGCGGCCTGCGCCTGGCCCGCCGCCTGTACGACGCGCGCAAGCAGCTCGCGACCGACCACAACCTGCGCGCGATCCTGATCGCCGGCCGCATCCCGGGCTACGGCGCCCACGCCGACCGGATGGCGGCCGACGAGTACGTCGCGAAGGTCGTGTCCAAGGAGCTCAAGGATCCGGTGCTGACGGCCCAGCTCGCCAACGGCTTCGCGATCCGCGCGGTCCTCAACGACTACCTGCCCAGCGACGTCGAGTCGCGCGGCCACGCCGTGTTCATGGAGTGGCTCAACCCCGAGCACCGGCCGTCGAAGGCCCGGGTCCAGGTCCGCTCGGTGCGGGTCAGCGCGGTCCAGTACCAGATGCGCCCGATCCGGACGTTCGACGAGTTCGCCCAGCAGGTCGAGTTCTTCGTCGACACCGCCGGCGAGTACAACATGGACTTCCTGCTGTTCCCGGAGATGGTGACCAACCAGCTCCAGGCCCTGGTCACCGCCGAGCGGCCCGGCCTGACCGCGCGGCGCCTGCACGAGTTCACCGACCGCTACCTCGAGCTGTTCACCAGCATGGCGATCAAGTACGCCGTCAACATCATCGGCGGCAGCCACCTCACCGTCGAGAACGGCAAGCTCTACAACGTCGCGTACCTGTTCCGCCGCGACGGCTCGATCGGCAAGCAGTACAAGCTCCACATCACGCCGTCGGAGGCGCGCTGGTGGGGCGTGTCGCCCGGCAACACCGTCGAGGTGTTCGAGACCGACCGCGGCAAGATCGCGATCCTCATCTGCTACGACGTCGAGTTCCCGGAGGCCGCGCGCATCGCCGCCGCCAAGGGCGCCAACATCCTGTTCGTCCCGTTCAACACCGACATCCGCTCGGGCTACCTGCGGGTGCGCTCGTGCGCGCTGGCCCGGTGCATCGAGAACGGCATGTACGCGGTCCTGGCCGGCCCGGTCGGCAACCTGCCGTTCGTCGAGGGCGCCGACATCCACTACGGCCAGGCGTGCATCCTGACGCCGTCGGATCTGCCGTTCGCGCGCGACGGCGTCGCCGAGGAGGCCACGCCCAACGTCGAGACCATGGTGCTGCACGAGCTCGACGTCGAGGTGCTGCGCCGCAGCCGCCGCACCGGCACCGTCCGCCCCCTGCTCGACCGCCGCGCCGACCTGTACGAGGTCCGGTGGCGCGAGGGCGGCAAGTTCAACAAGATCTGAGTTCCAGAGGGCCTGTCGCCAGGCCCTCCCCCGTCGGGGGCAAGCCCCGACGGGGCCCCCACCCACGACGCGAGACTCCCGGCGCGTCGACCGGTGCTCGACCGAAAAACTTACAAGCGCTGAGGTTCCTGGGAGGCCCGTCGCCAGGTCGCCGCTCCTCGACGCTCGACGCCCGGCGCGTGGACCGGCGCTCGGCCGAACAGGTACGCCCCCGGCGCGGCCACGTCAGCGCACGACGTACGGCCGGGCCTGGACGATGTAGAGCGCGTCGCCGACGAACAGCCACTCGATGTCGAGCGGGGTGTCGGGCGAGAACAGGCCCCAGATCGCGCGCGCGGCCCGGCCCAGCACCTCGGCCCGGGCCTGGGTGATCACCGGCTGGCCCTTCTTCGGGTTCGGCACCTCGCGGACGCCGCCCTGACCGTCGAAGACCAGCATCGTGTCCTCGTCGGAGCGCGACAGGATCCGCAGGCCGCGGTTGTGGACGTCGTAGAGCAGGCTCTCGGGCACCTTCTTGCCCTCGACCACGCGCAGCCCCAGCCCGCTCTTGGCGTTGATCGTGTACGTCGTCGTCTGGCTCGGATCGGTCGGGTGCGCGGTCACGAGCACGCCGGCGGCGGTGGCGTTGACGCCGACCTGCACCAGCACCGCGCCGTAGACCTGGGTGTGGTCGATGCCGAACAGCTGCCGCTCCTCGTAGCCGCGCAGCGTCCAGACGCTGGCCCAGACGTCCTTGATCGCCTGCGCGACCGCGTCGGGCCCCTTGGCGTTGGGGATCGTGTCGTACAGGCCCGCGCCCGAGAACCCGGGCAGATCCTCGGCGTTGGTCGAGCTGCGCACGAACACACCCACCGCCGGATCGCCGCCGGTCAGCTCGCCCAGGCGCCGGCCCAGGAGCGCGGTGAACGCCGGGTCGAGCGGCGCCGCGCTGATCGCCGCGCGCAGGTCGGTCAGGGCCTGCTTGCGGTAGCGCGCGTCGGTGCGGAAGCGATCGTCGGCGAGCAAGGCCGCGATGCGCGCGTCGAGGCCGGCGGCCTCGAGGTGCGCGTCGTAGTACGCGATCGGGACGCCGAACCCGGGCGGCACCGCGAAGCCGGTCAGCTTGCCGGCGACGATCTCGCCGAGGTTCGCCGCCTTGGTGCCGTACGCGCGGGCGTCGACCGCGCGCAGCTGGTCGAGCCCGCGCAGGTCCCTGGCCGCGAGGTCGGCCGGCGGGATCTTGACGGTGCGCGCGGCCTGGGTCCGGGTCGCCCACGCGTCGATCTCGGCCGGCGTGGCCTCGCGCAGCGTGTGGCCGGCGGCGGTGGCCTCGAACACGACGGTCTTGCCGACCAGGGCGGCGTAGGTGACCGCGGCGCCGCGCAGGCCGACGTTGGGGATGCCCCACGCGCGCGCGCGCAGGCTGACGTGGGCCAGCGGCGTCGAGAACGTCTCCGACAGGATGCCGGCCACCGGCGTGATGTCGGGCAGCGACTCGGGCAGGATCACGATCTCGTCGGGCGCGAACGTCAGCTCCTCGAAGTCGGCGCCGGCCGGCACCAGCCGCAGGCGCCCGATCGCCCGGCCCGGGTTGAACGCCTGGTAGGTGGCGCTCTTGTAGAGCTTGTCGTTGGTGATGACCGGCACGCCCTTGAGCTGCTTGGCGACCTGCTCCTGGTAGTCGGAGTCGGGCCGGTACGAGACCTTGTCGCCCAGGTAGAACGTCGCCTTCATCCGGTTGTAGGCGCGGGTGATGTGCGCCGCCGAGGCCTTGTCGCCCTCCCAGAACGCCAGCGTCCACAGGTCCGACGCGAGGTGGTGGACCAGGTAGCACATCATGTAGTTGGGCTTGCCGTACCCGTAGTTGCGGTCGACCTGGCGGTTGAGCGCCTTGGTCTTGGGCGTCTTCAAGAGCTCGCCGAAGATGAAGTCCTTGTGGACCTTGTAGACGTCGACGTCGAAGTAATAGATGGCGTCGGTCTTGGTATCGAGGATGAACTTGGTGAAGCGCTCGCCGCCGATCTCGACCGAGTAGGCCATCATCGTCGCCTCGTCGTCGATCCGATCGGTCCACAGCCGCCGCGGCGCCGGCGCCACCGCGGCCTCGCCGGCGTCGACCTCGGGCGGCGCCGCGTCGACCAGCGCGACCTGCGGGCCGGCGTCGATCACCTGGGGCGGCGGCGGCGCTTGCTTGGTCTTGCACCCGGCGCCGACCACCCACGACAGCACGACCAGCGCGGCCCACGCGATCCTCGACATCGGCCCAGGCTACCCCAACGCCCCGGCGTCCGGATCGAGCGCGCGCCTCAGCCCGGGTGGGCCTCGGCCCAGGCCACGTGGGTCGCCAGCGCGTCGGGCGGCTCGCGCCAACGCTCCTGCCGTCGGGCCCGGAGCGCGTCGACGATCGCGAGCAGGCGCGGGTCGCGCTTGCTGCGGGTGTCGTGGCGCACGCCCTTGCCGCGGTTGCACTGGCCGCACGCCAGCGCCAGGTTGGCCAGCTGGTCGTCGCCGCCGTGGCGCTGCGGCCAGATGTGCTCGATCGTCGCCGCCGAGATCGGCGTGCCGTCGTCGGCGATCGTCAGCGGGCTCTTGCAGTGGATGCAGGCGCCGACCCAGACCGCGGCGGTGCCGTGGCGGCTGGGCTCGAACGTGCGATCGGTCGCGACGATCGCCAGCACCCGCCGCTGCTTGCCGGTCACGGGAAGAAGCAGCCGGGCGGGACCGCCGAGCGGGCGTGGACCGCGTTGTCGGCCATGATCAGCTCGCGCTGCCAGAAGCACAGGTCGTGGGCGAAGCGCAGGTACCCGTACTGGTAGATCGTGCGGTTGGCGTTGCCCTCGATCAGGCGCTGGTCGCGGTCGTGGCGATCCGCGTGGCGGCGGGCCACGACCACCTGGGCCGCGGCCATCGTCGCGGTGGCCTCGTCGAGGGCGGCGGTCGCGGGCGCGGCGTCGCCGCGGGCCGCCAGCACGACGGTCCGGTAGATCGCGGCCACGAACTGGGCCCGCAGCCGCGCCATCGCGACGCCGTCGATGACCTCGGCCGCCCAGCGATCGGTCGCCGGCAGGCGCTCGGTCCGGGCCGCGACCTCGGCCAGCCGGGCCGCGTACGCCTCGAGCTTGGCGCCGACGTCGGCGGCGAACTGCTCGCGCTCGGTCGCCGACAGCGCGGCCACGTCGTCGACGTCGATCCGATCGGGCGCGGCGATGATGCCGGCCGCCGCGCCGCGATCGATCAGCGCGTCGCGCCCGGCCTGGTAGGCGGCCAGGCGGTCGACGATCAGACCGTCGTGCTGGGCCTCGGCCAGCTCGACGATCCGCGCCGGCAGCTCGGGGTGATCGGGCCGGTAGGTGTCCTCGAGTTGGGCCAGCACCGACGTCGGCGGCTCGAAGTCAGCGCGCAGGCCGGCGGCGTCGTTCTGCCAGTAGCCCCACTCCCAGCCGGTCGAGAACAGGAGCTCCTCGCGCAGCGGGCCGTAGCCGCCGGCGGTGGCCGCCGCCGCGATCCGATCGCGATCGAGCTGGCGCGACCGCAGGTACAGCGGCAGGTACGCCGGCACCGAGTTGTCGAACGCGACCCAGTACGCGGTCTCGGGCTTGTACTGGACCCGCAGGCCGGCGCGCAGGCGGTCGAGCAGGAACGTGCGGTGCTCGGCGAAGGTCTGGTGGTGGTAGGCCCCGCCCGCGTCCTCGAACAGGTCGTAGTACATGACCGTGTGCACCTGCGGCACGATCCGCGGGTCGGCGAACTTGACCAGGAAGTAGTAGATCAGGTCCTCGCCCATGTACGTGACCCGCTGCTCGGGCGAGTCGCCGACGTGGATGACCGCCGTGACGTCGGCCTGGGGGCTGCGCGCGTGGAGCTGGGCGTACGCCTCGTCGATCGTCGCGATGAAGGTCGCGGGATCGGCGCCGAAGAACTCGCCGAACGACAGCTCGTAGGTGTCGAACGGCAGCCCGTCGGTCAGGCGCGGCAGGCGCTCGGCGATCTGCTCGGCCGCCGGCCGATCGGGATCGTCGATCAGATCGTAGCCGGCCTGGAGGCTCGACGCGCCGAACAGCTGCAGGCCGATGCCGACCTTGAGCCCGCGCCGGTGCGCGGCGTCGAGCAGCGCGGCGGTGTCGGCCTGCCAGGCGGCGCCGCGGGTCGGCTCGAGGATGTCGTCGAGCGCGACCCACTGGACGAAGTTGCCCCGGTTCTTGACGATCCAGTCGAAGATCCGGCGCGCGCGCACGCCGTCGTCGGTCGGCTCCCACAGCGCGTACAGCGCCTCGATCGGGTGGAGCGTGTGCAGGTGCAGCCCGCGCACGGCCATGGCCGGCTCGCGCACCACGCTCAGCCGCGCCAGCGCCTCGGGATCCGGCGTCGGGCGCGTCGGCGCGTAGGTGTCGAACGGGTGCCGGAACCGGTAGCCGAGGAGCTCGAACACCTCGGCGACGCCGTACTGCGCCCCCAGCCGATCGCTGGCGCGCACGGACCAGCCGCGGTCGTCGCCGGCGATCGGATCGATCCGGTAGCACTCGGCGCAGCCGGCCAGATCGGTCGTGACCTGGATGCGGTACATCGCCGCAGGGGCGGCCTCGCCGGACGCGACCACGGCCAGCCCGTCGGTCGGGATGAAGCCGACGAACTCGTCGAAGGTGGTGACGAGCTCGGGCGGCGCGGCGATCGCGACGACCGCCCGGGTGCCGTCGCTGCACCCCGCCACCAGCGCGAGCGCGACGGCGACCAGGCCAGCGACGCGCGCGGTCACTGGACGTTGATCGGGTAGGTGAAGGAGAAGCTGGCCTTCTTGACCGCCGGGAACGAGACCGCCTTCGCGGCCTTGTCGATGCAGCGGCCGGTGGGCGTGTCGACGAAGTCGCCGGTCTGCTCGTAGGCGGTGATCGCGCCGGCGCCCGAGACCGTGTAGACCAGCTTGGCCTTGCCCGGCACGCCGTAGTCGTCGAAGCAGGTGCGCGCGGCCGCGGCCACGGGCTTGAGCGCCTCCTTGAGATCGTCGGGCGTCAGCCGGGCCGGCAGCGCCGCCTGGGGGTCGACCGGCGTCGGGGCGGTGTCCTCGACGATCTTGCCGCACGCGGCCTGATCGGCGGCGACCGGATCGGCCTTGGGGCTGGCGCACACGATCGCGCCGTCGCACGGCTGGTAGACCCGGTAGCCGAGCACGTCGACCGCGAGCACGCGGTGGCCATCGATCTCGGACAGGCCGGCCTTATCACCCCCGAGCCGCACCACGAACTGGGTGCGGGCCTCGGCGGCGATCCGGGCCCAGCGATCGGCCGCGGCCTGGGTCGGGAACGAGCGCGCCGCCTGGTGCAGGCCGGCGGCGATCGCCACCTCGCCGTTGAAGCGCGGCGCGGCCTTGCTCGCGACCACGTACATGCCGGCGATCGGCCGGACGCACGCGACGCAGCCGGTCAGCGCGAGCAGCGTGGCCTTGGCGTCGGGATCCCAGGGGCTGACGGTGAACGCGCCGGGCTCGGCGTCGACGAGCCAGGTGCCGCTGCGCAGGGCCGCCGCCCGCTGATCGCGCACCGCGCGGCACAGGCGCAGGAGCGGCCCGTCACCCTGGTCGCACGCCGACGTCAGCGCCCAGGCCGCACCCTCGAGGTCGGCCCGGGTCAGCCGCTGGGCGGTCGTGGCCAGCTCGTCGAACGTCTGGTCGGCCCGGGCCGGCGTCGCCGCGAGGGCGACGGCGACGGCAGCAGTAGCGAGTGCGAGTCCCCGAGTGCGCATGGCCGGGTGGTACCGCGGACGGCCGGACCGTGCAACCGACCGCGCGACGGCGCGGCGGCCCGCACCCGGCGGTCACTTGAGCTTGTGGGACAGGTACGCCTTGAGCCGCAGCTCGGCGTCCTCGGCGTCGGTGATCTGCACCGGGACCGCCCTCTTGATCTCGTCCTCGACCTCGGCGTAGAGGGCGACCCGGGCGTCCGCGTCGCTGAGGATCGTGGCCGGCGCCCGCCCGCGCACCGCCGTGTCCGAGAGCTTGCTGGCGTAGCCGCGCAGCTTGTCGAAGGCGGCCTCGCCCAGGAAGTCGCGGATCGCGTCGGCCTCGTTGGCCATGCGCGCCAGGGAGATCTCGTGATCGGCGGCCACCTCGGCGGCGCCGTGGGTCGCCGCGAGCTGCGCGCACACCCGCAGGATCATGACGTCATCGAGGGCGCCGATGCCACCCTCCCAGTCGGGGACGAGGTCCATCCGGGTCACCAGGTAGCCCAGCGCCCCCGCCGCCAGCTTCCGGGCCTCGAGCGGGGCCTCGGACTCGACCAGCGCCTTGAGGGCGGCGACGTCTGCGACGATGGTGTCGGACCACGACTTGAAGGTGTCGATGTGCTTGGCCACGTCCCGACGGTATCCCCTGGCCTCTGGCTTGCCAAGTCGGCGCGGCCGGGGGTATGCACCGACCATCATGATCAAGCGTCCCAAGATCGCCATCGTTGGTGCCGGCGGCAACGTCGGCGCGGCCGTCGCCCAGTGGGCAGTGCAGAAGGAGCTCGGTGACCTGGTCCTCATCGATCTCAAGGCCAACGCCGCCGAAGGGCGCGCGCTCGACCTGACCCAGTGCGGCCCGTGGGAGGGCTTCAACAACTCCTTCGTCGCCACCTCCGAGGCCTCGGCGATGGCCGGCGCCGACGTGGTCGTGATGACCGCCGGCGTCCCGCGCAAGCCCGGGCAGTCGCGCGAGGAGCTCATCAACATCAACGCCGGGATCGTCCGTGACATCTGCAAGAGCGTGAAGGAGCACGCGCCCGACGCGATCCTGATCGTCGTGTCGAACCCGCTCGACGCGATGGTCTTCGTCGCCAAGCAGGTGACCGGCTTCCCGCGCGAGCGCGTGATCGGCTCGGCCGGCGTGCTCGACAGCGCCCGCTTTCGCACCAACCTGGCGCGCGCCGCCGGGGTCTCGGTCGAGGACGTCCAGGCGATCGTGCTCGGCGCCCACACCGACAAGGACATGGTCCCGGTGCTCTCGACCGCGATGATCGGCAACGTCCCGGTCAGCAAGTTCCTGTCCGACGAGCAGCAGGCCGCCGTGGTCGACGCCACCAAGAAGGGCGGCGCGACGCTGACCGGCCTGATCGGCACGTCGGCCTGGCTGGCGCCGGGCGCCGGCACCTGCCTGATGGTCGAGGCGATCGTCCGCAACCAGGGCCGCGTGCTGCCGTGCTCGGTCGAGCTCAACGGCGAGTTCGGCGTGACCGGCGCGTTCGTCGGCGTGCCGGTGAAGCTGACGGCGAAGGGCGCCGAGGCGGTCTACGAGTTCGAGCTGTCGGCGGCGGAGAAGGACGCGTTCGCGAAGTCGGTCGCGGCCAACGTCGAGCTGATGGGCATCGCGAAGAGCTTCCTGTAGCAGCGGGTTCCGGTTCCTGGTCCGACTCCGGTTCCTGGTCCGGATCCGACTCCGGCTCCGGCTCCGGCTCCGGCTCCGACTCCGGTTCCGACTCCGGTTCCGACTCCGGCTCCGGCTCCGACTCCGACTCCGACCCCGGTTCCGGTTCCGGCTCCGGTTCCGACTCCGGTTCCGCCCCCGGCTCCGGCTCCGGCTCCGGCTCCGGCTCCGACTCCGGTTCCGGCTCCGACTCCGGTTCCGACTCCGGCTCCGGCTCCGACTCCGGTTCCGACTCCGGTTCCGGCTCCGGTTCCGGCTCCGGCTCCGGCTTCCGCCGGCGTGCGACAGCCGGCGCGGCTGTCGGCTCGCAGCGCTGCCAGCGGTGGTCGGCGGCGCGGGCAGCGCCGACCGACGGGTCGAGCGTGGACCGATCCATGCGCCGACCGATCGCTGTCACCACGCTGATCCTGGCCGCTCACTGCGGCCCCGCGCCGTCCGCGACCGTCGACCGGTTCGGCTATCGTCGACCGCCAGCGGGGGCCGGAGCCGGGGCGTCGTTCGACGCGCTCGACCGCGCGCTGACGGCCGCGGTGGCCAGGAGCGAGCGGCCGCGGGCCGAGGCGCCGGCGACGCCGCCGATCGCGCTGACGACCTCGGACGGCGCCGGCCTGGCGCTCACGGCGCTGCACGTCGAGACCGCGGTCGTCGGCCCGCTGGCGCTGACCGAGCTGCACCTGACCTTCCACAACCCCGAGCCGCGGGTGCGCGAGGGCCGCTTCACGATCGCGCTGCCGACCGACGCGGCGATCAGCCGGTTCGCGATGAAGAACGAGGCGTGGCTCGAGGCCGAGGCGGTGCCGCGGGCCGAGGCGCGCCGGGTCTACGAGGCCTTCCTCGAGCAGCGGGTCGATCCGGCCCTGCTCGAGCAGGACGCCGGCAACACGTTCTCGGCGCGGGTGTTCCCGATCCCAGCGTCGAGCGACAAGGAGCTGATCATCGCCTACGGCCACGCGCTCACCGACGCGGCGGCGCGGCGGATCGCGCTGGCCGGCCTGCCCGAGGTCGGCGCGCTGACCTGGGCGATCACCGTCGACGGGCACACCGAGCGCGGCCACGCCGAGCGGACCGCGCCCGCCGACCTGCTGCTGCCGCTCGGCGGTGACGGCTCCCCGGCGGTCGCTGGCGCCGACGGCACGTTCGTGGCGCAGCTCGCGCTGCCGACCGCGACCGCGCCCGACCCGCTCGAGGCGGTGACGCTCCTGATCGACACCAGCGCCTCGCGCGCGTCGCTGCTGCGCCGTCAAGCCGACCTCGCGCGCGCGCTCGTCGCCGCCATCGCCCGCGCCACCCCGGCGGCGCCGGTGCGCGTGCTGGCGTTCGATCAGTCGGCCGAGCCGCTGGCGGACGGCCGCGCCGACGAGATCGCCGACACGATCGCGCCGGCGCTGTTCGCCCGCGGCGCGCTCGGGGCCTCGGACCTCGGCGCAGCGCTGGCCGCCGCAAGCGGCGCCGAGCGGGTGATCGTCATCGGCGACGGCGTCGCCACGGCGGGTCGCCGCGCGCCCGACGCGCTCGTGGCCCAGGCCCGCGGGGCCGGGATCGGTCGGCTCGACGCGCTCGTCGTCGGCGACCTCGAGGATCGCGACCTGCTGACGGCCCTGGTCGGCGCCGGCGCGCGCCCGGGCGCGGTCCTCGACGGCGAGGCGCCCGACGCCCTCACGGCGCTGACCGAGCAGCGCACGCGCGACCTGACCGTGACCGTGACCGGCGCGACCGCGTGGTGGCCGACCACTGTCCGGGGCGGCGGCCCCGGCGCGGCCGTGGTGATCGCCGGGCGCCGCGCCCGCGGCGACGACGGCCCCCTGACGATCGCCCTCGGCGACGGCCCGCCCGTGACCGTGCCGGTGATCGCCGCGCCGACGCCGCTGGTCGCGCGCGCGGTGGCGCGGGCGGAGATCGCCGCGCTCGAGCAGCGCCTCGCCGCCCCGGGCGCCACCGACACGGCGCGCGCGGCCGACCGCGCGACCATCGAGCGGCTCGGGCTCGCGCACCGGCTGGTCACCCGCGCCACCTCGCTGCTGGTGCTCGAGTCCGACCAGGACTACGCGCGCTTCTGCCTGCGCCGCGACGCCCTCGCCGACATCCTCACCGTCGAGCGCGGCGCGATCCGGGTGATCGATCGCAGCCCCGGCCGCGCGCCGCCGCCCACCCCCTGCGCCGCGCCGGCGGCGCCCGACCCGCTCGCGGCCACGCTCGGCGCCGCCGCCGGCGCGCAGTTCGACAAGGCCGGCGTGTCGTTCAGCGGCTCCAGCTCGGTCGAGAACACCTACGTCGTCGAGGGCATCAACGCGTCGGGCAACGAGGTGATCGTGATCAGCGACCGCGCGCCGACGATCGACGCCGCGTCGACCCGGACGGGCGTGACGATCACCCAGGAGTACACGCGCAACATCCCGACCGGCCGCACGTTCGGCGCGGTCTACGGCGCGGCCGCCGGCGCGCAGGCCGACGCGCTCGGCAACGTCCACGCGCCGCGCGGGGCCCACCCCGGCCCGACGGTGTTCCCTGAGCCACAGGCGCCGCAGCCGCCACAAGCGCCGCAGCCGCCGCCGTACGAAGGCCGGCTGCTGACGGTGATGACCGACGTGGCCGCGCGCCGCCCGGGCCGGGCGCTGACCGAAGCCCTGGCCTGGTACCTGACCGCCCCCGCGGAGCTCGCGGCGATCGTGGCGCTGGGCGAGGCGCTCGAGGCCCGCGGTGCCCGCGCGTTGGCCGCGCGCGCGTACGGCTCGCTGCTCGATCGCTTCACCGGGCGGGCCGAGCTGGCGCGGTTCGCCGGCGAGCGCCTCGACCGGCTCGGCCCCGTCGGCCGCGCGCTGGCGATCGACGCCTACCGCCAGGCCACGACCGATCGCCCCGACCAGGTGGG
This sequence comes from Myxococcales bacterium, assembly GCA_016717005.1. Classification (NCBI taxonomy): domain Bacteria; kingdom Pseudomonadati; phylum Myxococcota; class Myxococcia; order Myxococcales; species Myxococcales bacterium. The sequence continues at coordinate 17,304 of JADJUF010000007.1, forward strand.
CGGTCACCGGCTGCTCGCGCTGGCCCTCGCGCGCGCCGGCCGCCACGCCGAGGCCATCGACGCGCTGATCGCCGCCCTGCCCCACGCGCAGCTCCCGTCGATCGCCACGATCCTGCGGGCCGATCTCGCCGACGTCGCCGCCGCGGCGATCGCGATCGCGCCCGACCAGCGCGCGGCCGTCACCGCGCGGCTCGCCGCGGTCGGCGCCGGGGTCGCGACCGCGCCGTCGCTGCGGATCGTCCTGCACTGGGAGACCGACGCCAACGACGTCGACCTGCACGTCCGCGACCGCGTCGGCGGCCACGCGTTCTTCTCCGACCGCGCGCTGCCGTCGGGCGGCGCCCTGCTCGACGACATCACCACCGGTTTCGGCCCCGAGCAGTTCGCGATCGCCGGCCGCGCCACCGCCGGGCCCTATCGGATCGGCGTCCACTACTACGCGCGCGGGCCGATGGGCCTGGGCCTGGGCACGGTCCAGATCATCCGCCACGACGGCGCCGGCCACCTGGCGATCGACGATCGGCCGTTCGTGCTCGGCGCTGACGGCGTCACGCTCGACCTCGGCGAGGTCGAGCCATGAGCGCGAGCCCGACCGTGACCGAACCGGCGCACGCCGATGATGGCGGTTGTACGGCCTGGTCCTCGGGTGTATCTCACGCGCCATGCGCTCCCCCGCCCTCGCGCTCGCGCTCGTCACCGCCGTCGCGGCCGCCTGCGGCTCGACGCCGGCGTCCGACGACATCGACTTCACCGACGCGCGCGTCGATCGCCCCGACGGCGGCGGCGGGGACACCGACGCGACGCCCGATGGCGGCACCAACGGCGCGCAGTTCCGCCGCTGCGTCGGCCGCTCGTACACGCCCCCGGCCGCGACCGGCTTCACCGCGCTCGGCAGCATCCTGACCGCCGCCAACGGCGCCGCGGTCCACTCGGGCGAGGATCCGATCGGCGCGCCCGGCTCGGCGCCGCACCTGATCGCGCGCTTCCAGTACGGCTCGCTGGCCGCGAACCTCGCCGACGAGCCGGTCGAGGTGGTGATCGACGACTGCGCCGGCTGGCAGGCCCTGGGCACCCACACCACCGCCGCCGACGGCACCGTCGACGTGCCGGTGACGCTGCCGCTGGGCCCCGGCCAGTACGAGGCCCGCTTCACGGTCCTGGGCGACGCCTCGACCACCGTCGGCTACCTGTGGATCCTGCCCGCCGCGACCCACCTCGTCGCGACCGACATCGACGGCACGCTCACCACCAGCGACACCGAGCTGTTCGTCCAGATCCTGTTCGGCAGCTACGTGCCGGCCGCGTACCCGGACGCGACCGCGCTGACCACCGCGCACGCCGCGAAGCACCACGTCATGGTCTACGTCACCGGTCGCCCGGCGTACCTGACCGCGAAGTCGCGCGAGTGGCTGACCGACCTCGGGTTCGCGCCCGGCCCGCTGCGCCTGGCCCCGACCGCCACCGACACGCTGCCGTTCGACGCCAACGTCGGCACGTACAAGCGCGACTACCTCGCCGGCCTGGCCAGCAAGGGCTACCTGCTCGACCTCGCCTACGGCAACGCCACCACCGACATCTTCGCGTACACCGGCGCCGGCCTCCCTGGCGAGCGCCAGTGGATCATCGGCACCAACGGCGGCACGAGCGGCACCCACGCGGTGACCGACTCCTGGACCGCGCGCGTGGCCGAGGTCGGCGCGCTGGCCCCGGTCGTCCAGCCGTTCCAGTTCTGACCCTGGAGCGCGCGTGGCCGAGGTCGGCGCGCTGGCCCCGGTCGTCCAGCCGTTCCAGCTCTGACCCTGGAGCGCGCGTGGCCGAGGTCGGCGCCCAGGCCCCGGTCGTCCCGCCGTTCCAGCGCTGACCCTGGAGCGCGCGTGGCCGAGGTCGGCGCGCTGGCCCCGGTCGTCCCGCCGTTCCAGCGCTGACCCTGGAGCGCGCGTGGCCGAGGTCGGCGCGCTGGCCCCGGTCGTCCCGCCGTTCCAGCGCTGACCCTGGAGCGCGCGTGGCCGAGGCCGGCGCGCTGGCCCCGGTCGTCCCGCCGTTCCACGGCTGCCCCTGGACCGCCCGCGTGGACGCGCCCACGCACGATGCCGGGCAGTTCGGGTCCGCCCCAGGTCAGCCCTGGGGTTAGATCGGATGATGGACACGACGATCGTGGCGGGCTACGCGCTCGCGGCCGGCGGCAACCTGGCGGCCGCGATCTCGGTCCGGTCGCTGGTCGCGATGCAGATCAGCGCCCGGGCGGCCAACGCCGCGCTGACCAAGCTCGCGCGCGCCGACAACCTCGATCGCCTCATCAAGCTCTGCCACGCCGCGCCGGGCTCGTACCTCGACGCGGTCCAGGCCGGCGCCCGGGCCGGCCGCGACGGCGGCGCCACCGACGAGGCCCAGGTCGAGGTCGCGGTGCTCGAGGCGTACGACGCCCGCGGCGCCACGCTGGCGCAGCGCTGGCGACGCCTGACCGAGCGCGGCCTGATGGGCGGCCTGGTCGCGGGCGCCGGCGTCGCCCTGGCCGTCACGTCGGGGCCGTTCACGTCGGCCATCGGGGTCCTGGCGGGCCTGGCCGCGCTCCTCGGGCTGTACCTGGTGGCGCGCGGCGGCGCGCTCGACGTGGCGCTCGCTGGCTGCCGCGCCGACGTGATGCCGGCGGTCGTGCAAGCGGCCGTCCGCGCCATGCCCGGCGCCCGCGCCCCGACGCCGACGCCCTCGCCCTCGACGCCGGCGCGTGAACCCTCGACGCCGGCGCCGCCCGCCCGCGCGTTCGACGCCGACGCCGCGCGCCCGTCGACGGAACGGGCCAGCGCGCGCACGCTCCGGGACGGCGCCTGCCCGCTGTGCGCCCACACGACCGTCCGGACCCTGACCCGCGACGACGCGCGCTTCACGACCTACGTGTGCGCGGCGTGCGGCTTCACGCAGGAGTTCGCCGACCTCACCCGCCTCGCGCCGGCCCCGGGCCCGGTGCCCCCGGGGGGGCCCGGGCCGGGCCGGGCGGGGGCCCGGGGCGGCGGGCGTCCGCCGCCTCGCCATCTCGGCCTTGAGGTTGGTGTCGAGCTGATCGAGGAACTCCTCGGTGGTCTGCCAGGGCTGGTCCTTGCCGATCAGGACGGCCAGGTCCTTGGTCATCTTGCCGCTCTCGACCGTCGCGACGCACACGCGCTCGAGCGCGTCCGCGAACCGGACCACGTCGGGCGTGCCGTCGAACTGGCCGCGGTACTTGAGGCCCTGGGTCCACGCGAAGATCGACGCGATCGGGTTGGTCGAGGTCGGGCGGCCCTTCTGGTGCTCGCGGTAGTGGCGGGTGACCGTGCCGTGGGCGGCCTCGGCCTCGACGGTCTTGCCGTCGGGCGTGAGCAGCACGCTGGTCATCAGGCCGAGCGAGCCGAAGCCCTGGGCGACCGAGTCCGACTGCACGTCCCCGTCGTAGTTCTTGCAGGCCCAGACGAACCCGCCGTCCCACTTCATCGCCGAGGCGACCATGTCGTCGATCAGGCGGTGCTCGTAGGTCACGCCGGCGGCCTTGAACTTGTCGGCGAACTCCTCGTCGAAGACCTTCTGGAACAGGTCCTTGAACCGGCCGTCGTACTTCTTGAGGATCGTGTTCTTGGTCGACAGGTACACCGGCCAGCCGCGGTTGAGCGCGTAGTTCATGCAGCTGCGCGCGAAGCCGATGATCTGCTCGTCGAGGTTGTACATGCCCATCGCGACGCCGCCGCCCGGGAAGTCGAACACCTTGTACTCGACCGGCTTGCCGCCGTCGGCCGGGGTGAAGGTCATCGTCAGCGTGCCGGCGCCGGGCACGAGGAAGTCGGTCGCGCGGTACTGGTCGCCGAACGCGTGGCGGCCGACGACGATCGGCCGGGTCCAGCCCGGCACCAGCCGCGGCACGTTGGCGCAGATGATCGGCTCGCGGAAGATCGTGCCGCCGACGATGTTGCGGATCGTGCCGTTGGGCGACCGCCACATCTCCTTGAGGCCGAACTCCTTCACGCGGGCCTCGTCGGGGGTGATCGTCGCGCACTTGACCGCGACCCCGTACTCCTTGGTCGCGTTGGCGCTGTCGATCGTCACCTGATCGTTGGTGGCGTCGCGGTGCTCGATGCCGAGATCGAAGTACTTGAGGTCGATCTCCAGGTACGGGAGGATCAGCTTGTCCTTGATGAACTGCCAGATGATGCGGGTCATCTCGTCGCCGTCCATCTCGACGACAGGGTTGGTCACCTGATCCGGCCGGCCCCCGGCGGCGTTCCTTTCCCCGCCCCCCCCCCCCCGCGCCCCCCCCCCCCTCCTCCCCCCCCACCCCCCACCCCCCCCCCCCCCCCCGGGCCTCCCCGCCACGGCGCCCCCCCCCCCCGCCCGCGACGGCCGGCCGCTTGCCCGCCGCCTGGGCCCCCGGCGGCGCCCCCCGCCCGCCCGGCCCGCCCCCCCCCCCCCCCGCCGAGCCCGGCCCCGACGAGGATCACCTCGAGGTGACGACCGCGTCGGGCGTGCGGGTCATGCTCGACCGCGAGGCGCTGGTGCGCGGCTTCAGCGACGACTGGGTCGAGCCGCGCGGCCAGCGGGTCGGCCTGGCGCTCCGGTGCGCGACGCCGGCCGAGGTCGACGCGACCTTCGCCGCGGTGGTCGCGGCCGGCTTCACCGGCGCCAAGGCGCCGTGGGACGCGTTCTGGGGCCAGCGCTACGCCCAGGTCGCCGACCCCGACGGCACCAAGGTCGATCTGTTCGCGCCGCTGTGACCGCGCCGCGGCCGAGCGAGCCCGCGTGCTAGCCTCGACGAGGGAGGACTCGATGCCTGGACGCGGCGCGCTGGTCATGACCGTGGTCGCCGCGCTGGCGGCCTGCAAGAGCGACGCCCCGTCGGGCCCGCCCGGCCTCGGCGACCGCGCCGACGCCGCGGCGCTCACCCGGGCGCTGGTCGCGGTCGCCGAGCGGCCACCGACCGAGCGCGCCGCCGCGCTGACCGCCGCGGTGCTGGCGGTGTGCGGCCCCGCGTGCGGGTGCCTCAGCACCACCCCCGGCGCCGCGGCGTGCCCCGCCGCCAACGCCTCGGTCCCGGCCGGCTGGCCCGCGCTCGAGCTCAGCGGCCGCTACCTCGCCGAGCAGCTCGCCGCCGCGCCGACGCGCGCGCGGGGCCCGCTCGCCAGCGCGCTGGCCGGGCTGACGGTGCCGCTGGCCCGCCTCGATCCCGGCGCGATCCACCTGCCGACCGCGGACCACGTCCGGCCGCTGAGCCTGGGGCCGGTGCTCGCCCTCGACGCTCAGGCCCGGTTCACCGTCGGCCGCCACCCGCTGGTCGCGTTCGGCGCCGACGGCGCCCGGGTGCTCGACCCGCCGGCCCCGACGGCGCTCGACGCTGGCGCGATCGCCGACACCGTCGGGCGGGTCGCGCTCGAGCTCGGCGATCCGCCGCCGCCGCCGCCGCCGCTCGACGCCGGCACCGACGACGACCTGCTGGGCGGGTTCGGCCTGAGCGGCACCGGCCCGATGGGCGGCACCGGGTTCGGCACGATCGGCGTCGGCGGCTACGGCCGGATCGGCGGCACCGGGATGGCGCCCATCGAGCGGTTCGCGTTCTCGGCCGATCGCGCGCCCCTGGCCTTCGACCAGCCGGTGGTCGCGGCCGCTGGCGCGCTCGCAGATCACACGCTGATCATGGCGCTCAGCCCGCGCGGCGGCGCGCTGGCGATCGCCACCGCCGCGCGCGTCGACGAGCTGCCGTGGACCTTCCGCCCCGGCGCGCCGATCGCCGTCGTGACCGGCCCCGTGCTGCGCCGCGAGGCCGGCCGGTTCGTGCTCGAGCGCGACGGCGCCGTGCAGGCGATGTGGATGGCGCCGCTGTCCCCCGCGGATCGCGCCGCGCTCCTGGCGGACCTCGCGCCGGTGGCGACCACGCTCACCGTCGAGATCGCCGATCTGACCGTCGCCGACGTGGTCGCGACCCTGGATCTGGTCGCCGACACCACGCCCACCGTGCGGCTGATCCTGCGGCGCCCGTCGTCGCGCGGCTACGGCGGCGGCAGCGGCCCGCAGGTTCGCATGGGGCAGCCGTCGACGGTCGGCGATCTCGACAAGGCGATCATCCGCCGGTACATCAGGCGCAACTTCGCCAAGATCCGGTACTGCTACGAGCGCGAGCTGCTCACCAAGCCCGGGCTCGAGGGCACGATCGCGGCGCGGTTCTTCATCAGCACGACCGGCGCGGTCGCGTCCGTCAGCGCCAGCGGCGTCGATCCCGCGGTCGCGAGCTGCATCGCCCAGGTGATCAAGGGCATCACGTTCCCGCGCCCGAAAGGCGGCGGCGGCGTGCAGGTGGACTACCCGTTCGAGGTCCACCCGACACCCTGACCAGCGCTGGCGCCGACGGTCCGACGACGGTCAGCCCAGGCGACGGTCAGGCGACGGTCACACCACCGTGCCGAACCACGCGCCGATCGCCGCCGACGCGGCCATCGCGACCGCGCCCAGCACGCCGACCCGCGCCGCGCCCCGGAGCATCGGCGCGCCGCCGACCCGCGCGGCCAGGGCGCCGAGCCCCACCAGCGCCGCCAGCGACGCGCCGGTGACGATCACCACCGCCGCGTCCATCGGCACGGCCGCGGCCAGGCCCAGCGGCCAGGCCGCGCCGACCGCGAACGCCGCCGCCGACGAGCCCGCCGCTTGCACCGGCCGGGCCGCCCTGGTGTCGGTCAGACCCAGCTCGTCGCGGGCGTGGGCGCCGAGCGCGTCGTGGGCCATGAGCTGGATCGCGACCTGATCGGCCAGCGCCGGATCGAGGCCGCGGCCGACGTAGATGCCGGCCAGCTCGGCGCGCTCGTGGTCCGGCGCCGCCGCCAGCTCGCGGCGCTCGCGGGCCAGGTCCGCGCGCTCGGTGTCGGCCTGGGAGCTGACCGACACGTACTCGCCCGCCGCCATCGACAGCGCGCCGCCGACCAGCCCCGCCATCCCCGCGACCAGCACCGCGCTGCGCCCCGCGTCCGCCGCCGCCACGCCCGCGACCAGGCTCGCCGTCGACAGGAGCCCGTCGTTGGCGCCCAGCACCGCGGCGCGCAGCCAGCCGGTGTGCTGGCTCTTGTGGACCTCGTGATGGCGCGGCGGCATCGCCATCACTTGCCACGGTCCGCCGCCGCTGTCCGCTCCGACCGCCGCGATCCGGACCGCGGCGCCGTGGTATCCTCCAGACGTCTGTGCGCAGCGGGCCCCCCGGCGCGCTGACTGCCCGCGAATCGAGCCCCGCCGCTGCGGCGCGTGGACTACCATCGCGGGATGACGCATGTCGCCCGCTTCGCGGTGTTCGTTCTTCTCGTCGTCGTCGCCGCGTGCGGATCGGTCGGCACCGAGCCCGACGCCGGCGGAGCCATCGACGCGCCCGCCCCGACCGACGCGCCGATCGACGGCACGCCGACCGCGACCCTGCAGGTCGCGCTCGGCGGCAACGGCACCGGCACCGTCACCTCGGCCCCGGCCGGCATCAACTGCGGCGCCGACTGCACCGAGGCGTACCCGATCGGGACCACCGTCGTGCTGACGGCGGTCGCGAGCGGCGGCGGCGCCTTCGTCAGCTGGAGCGGCGGCGGGTGCAGCGGCACCGACACCTGCACCGTGACGCTCACGGCCGACACCAACGTCACCGCCAACTTCGCCCTCAACAACTCACTGGTGGTGGCGCTGGCCGGCACTGGCAGCGGCGTCGTCACCTCGACGCCGGCCGGGATCAACTGCGGCGCCGACTGCGCCGAGGCGTACCCGCCGGCGACCGTCGTCGCGCTCACCGCCGTCCCGGCGGCCGGCTCGACCTTCACCGGCTGGGGCGGCGCGTGCGCGGGCACGGGCGCCTGCATGGTGTCGGTGACGGCCCCGACCGCGGTCACGGCCACCTTCACGCTCAACCAGTACACCCTGACCGTGACCCGCGCGGGGACCGGCACCGGCACGGTGACCTCGACCCCGGCCGGCATCACCTGCGGCGCCGACTGCTCGGAGCTCTATGACCACGGCACCAGCGTGACCTTGACCGCGACCCCGGCCGTGGGCTCGACCTTCACCGGCTGGAGCGGCGCGTGCGCGGGCGTCGGCACCTGCGCCGTCGCGGTGACGGCCGCGACCTCGGTCACCGCTACCTTCGCGCTCAACCAGTACACCCTGACGGTGAGCCGCGGCGGCAACGGCACCGGCACGGTCACCTCGGCCCCGGCCGGCATCACCTGCGGCGGCGACTGCACCGAGATCTACAACCACGGCACCACGGTGGTGCTCACCGCGACGCCGGCGACCGGCTCGACCTTCACCGGCTGGTCGGGCGCGTGCACCGGCATCGGCACCTGCTCGATCGCGATGACCGCCGCCGCCACCGCCACCGCCACGTTCACGCTCAACACCTACACGCTGACCGTGGCCCGGGCCGGCATGGGCAGCGGCACCGTCACCTCGAGCCCGGCCGGCATCACCTGCGGCGCTGACTGCACCGAGGTCTACGCCTACGGCACCAGCGTGGTGCTGACGGCGACGCCGGCGACGGGCTCGACCTTCACCGGCTGGTCGGGCGCGTGCGCCGGCACCGGCCCCTGCAACCTGACCATCACCGCCGCCGCGACCGCGACCGCGACCTTCAGCGCCGGCTGCGTCACCCAGACGGTCGACATCCTCGGCGCGCAGCACGTGACGTTGAACTACGCCAGCACCCAGGCGTGGCGCGACGACTACTTCCGGGCCTACGAAGACACCGGCTACGACCTCACCGGCTGGGTCGGGTTCGATCTGTCGAGCATCCCCGACACCGCCACGATCTCGGCGATGACGCTCTACGCCTACGCGTTCACCGTGGTCAACGCCCCGACCGTGCGGGTCCAGTACAGCGCCGCCAACAGCTGGAGCTCGGCGACGGTCACCACCGCTCAGCTGGTCCGGACCAACGCCCAGGTCGCCAACGCGATCGCGCCGACCGTCAACGCCTGGAACGCCTTCCCCATCATCATCACCAGCCAGAACTGGGCCGCCGACCTGGCGGACAACTGGCTGTCGCTCGGCGTCGACAACACCAACGCGATGTACTCGTACGCGTACTTCCGCGGCGTCACCAACGTCGAGCGCCCGTACGTGCGCATCACCTACTGCAACTGATCGGGCCGCGCCTCGACCGGCCGCCGGCGTAGCGCCGGCCACCCACCGGAACCGCCGCGAGATGCCCCCGCGGGCGAGACCGGAGGCCCGGTCTCGCCCGGGCGACCGGGGTGGCCCCGCCGCGCCGCGCCCCGTCGTCAGTACGCCTTGGCCCAGATGACGCGCTTGGCGCTGGGCTGCCCGGTGAACGGGCACGTGCCGGGCTCGCCGTCGGCGAGCGGGATGCACCGGACGGTGACGCCCAGCTCGTCCTTGATGGTCTTCTCGAGCGCGACGTCGCCGGAGAAGTGGGTCAGCGCGAAGCCGCCGTGGATCGGCGTCGGCGCGTTGGGATCCTGCTGCGCCGGCGGCGTGAAGAACGCGTAGAACTCGTCCTTGGTGTCGATCACGCGGGTGTGCTCGGCCTGGAACGCGCGGGCCCGGGCCAGCAGGCCGTCCTGGATCTCCTGCAGCGTCGCGGCCACGGTCGCGACGAACTCGCCGCGCCCGACCGAGGCCTTGTCCTTGGGCGCCTTGTCGCGGCGGCCGACGAACACCGCGTCCTTGTCGATGTCGCGCGGGCCGACCTCGAGGCGGATCGGCACGCCCTTCTTGATCCACTGCCAGACCTTGTCGCCGCCGCGCAGATCGCGATCGTCGACCTCGACCCGCAGGGTCTGGCCGGCGAAGACCACGCCGCGCAGCTCGGTGCGCAGGGCCTTGCAGTAGTCGAGCACGCGCGGCCGGTCCTCGGGCTTGTGCGCGACCGGCAGGATCACGACGTGGGTCGGCGCCAGCTTGGGCGGGCACACCATGCCGTCGTCGTCGGCGTGGGTCATGATCATCGAGCCGACCAGGCGGGTCGACACGCCCCACGACGTGGTCCAGGCGTGGCCGAGCACGCCCTTGTCGTCGAGGAACTGGATGCCCGAGGCCTTGGCGAAGTTCTGGCCGAGGAAGTGCGAGGTGCCCGCCTGCAGCGCCTTGCGGTCCTGCATCATCGCCTCGATGCAGAAGGTCTGGACCGCGCCGGGGAACCGCTCGCCCGCGGTCTTCTCGCCCTGGATCACCGGCGTCGCCATCCAGTGCTCGGCGAAGTCGGCGTAGACCGCGAGCATCTTCATCGTCTCGTCGACCGCCTCGGCCGGCGTGGCGTGGGCGGTGTGCCCCTCCTGCCACAGGAACTCGGCGGTGCGCAGGAACAGGCGGGTGCGCATCTCCCAGCGGACGACGTTGGCCCACTGGTTGATGAGCAGCGGCAGGTCGCGGTAGCTCTGCACCCACTTCGCGAACATCTCGCCGATGATCGTCTCGGACGTCGGCCGCACCACCAGCGGCTCCTCGAGCTTCGACGCAGGATCCGGCACCAGCCGGCCGTCCTTGGCCACGAGGCGGTGGTGGGTGACGACCGCGCACTCCTTGGCGAAGCCCTCGACGTGCGCGGCCTCCTTCTCGAGGAACGACAGCGGGATGAACAGCGGGAAGTACGCGTTGACGTGGCCGGTGTCCTTGAACATGCCGTCGAGGACGCGCTGCATGTTCTCCCACAGCGCGTAGCCCCACGGCTTGATCACCATGCAGCCGCGGACCGGCGAGTTCTCGGCGAGGTCGGCGGCCTTGACGACCTGCTGGTACCACTCGGCGTAGTCGTCGGAGCGGGTGGGGACGATCGCGGTAGCGGCTTTGGCGGACGACATTGCCGCCATTGCCTACCGCGCCTGCGCCCGGCGCGAAAGGCCCCGGCGGCCCCGGTTGCCGCGCCGGGCCGGCCACGGTACCAACGGTGGGTGCCCTCCGCACCGCCCCCGGGCTGGTTCCGCCCCGCCGCGCCGCGCACGCTCGGCATGCTGGCGATCGTCTTCGGCGTGGTCATCGCGACGTTCAACCTGATGAGCCTGGCCAGCGGCGGCCGGATGTCGGCCGACGACAGCTCGTACCCGGCCGAGGCCGCCGCGGCGTTCAGCGACGCGACCCGCTCGGCCACGACCGGGGTCAGCGTGATCCTGATCGCGATGTCCCTGACCCTGGCCTACGTCGGCGCCGGCCTGCGTCGCTACGAGCGCTGGACCGTGGCCGCGACCGTGCGCTGGAGCGTCGGCGCGATGTGGATCGTCGCGGCGCTGGCGTACGTGTACGGGACGGTCGTCGGCCCGGCCGCCGAGGTGCTGTTCGCCGCGTCGAGCGATCCCGAGCTGGTCAAGATGGAGCCGCTGATGCGCTGGGCCGGGGTGTTCATCGCCCTGGTCTACGCACCGTTCCCGCTGGTGCTGCTGGCCCAGATGCGCCGGCCCGAGGTCGTCAGGGCGATGGATCAGCCGGCGCGACGGCGCTGATCGCCGGGACCAGGCCCGCGCGATCGTCGTTGAGTGTGGGTGCGCAGTGCGCTACCCCTTGGGCATGCACCCCGGTTACCCACCCCCTCCGCCTGGCTACGGCTATCCCCCTGGCTACGGCCCGGCCCCGGGCTACGGCTATCCCGCGGGCCCGACCAAGTCGAACACGCCGCGCACCCTCGGCACGCTGTCGATGGTGTTCGGGGGCATCGTCGCCGCGATCAGCCTGTTCGGCCTGCTGGCCGGCAAGCAGTTCGGCCAGATGGTCAACACCAACCAGGTCGGGCGCGCGGCGTTCGACCGCTACATGGCCGACATCCACAGCGCGTCGATGGCCATGTCGGCGGCGATGCTCGTGATGTCGGTGGCGCTGATCTACATCGGCACCGGCCAGCGCAGCTACCAGCGCTGGGCCGTGCGCGCGTCGGTGTGGTGGGGCGTCGCGGCGCTGGTCTACCTGGGCGTGCAGATGATCGTGCAGTTCACGGTGATCCTGCCGGCCATGGACCGGCTGCTCGACGCCATCTCCAACAGCCGCATCCGCGGCTCGATGGGCGCGATCATGAAGGTCAGCGTGTTCAGCGGCATCCTGTTCTACGCGCCGTTCCCGATCGTCCTGATCTCGTCGTTCCGCAAGCAGGTCAACGTCGACGCGATGGACCAGCCGCCGCTGCCGACCGCCGAGATCCACAAGGGCTGAGCGGCGGCGGCGCCGCCGAGGCCGCCGTTCAGTGGTGCGTGTAGACGAAGTTCACGACCGAGCAGATCGCGACCGCGGTGCCGTTGACGATGTACGGGCGGTAGCGCCAGGCCCCGACGCCCGCGCGCAGGGTCTGGTCGTAGGCCGGGAAGCCCGACGACCTCAGCACGGTCACCGACGACACGCCGCCGGTCGGGTCGACGCACAGCTTCACCGGGACGAGCAGCCTGGTCTTGCCCGACGCGGCGATCTGCGCCTGGGTCGCGGCGTCGGGCAGCAGGTTGCGCTCGCCGCTGATCTGCTGCTGTTGCAGCGCGGTCGGTGGGACGCGCTGGGGCGGCGCCGGCGGCGGCACCACGCCACCGACCACGCCACCGACCACCCCACCGACCACCCCACCGACCACCCCACCCTCGAGGCCACCCTCGACGCCGCCCTCGACGCCGTACTCGAAGTCGCCGTCGGGGCGGATCTCCTTGTCGGGGATGGGCCGCGACAGGTCGACGCGCGTGATCACCAGGTCGCCGCGCCGCGCGCGGAGCTCGAGCGCGACCTGCACGGGGTCGTCATCCAGGTCGCGCACGGTCAGGACGATCGTCCACGCGCGGCGGCCGCCGCGCACGATGGGGGCGCGCGCGCCGTGGAGCTGGACCAGGCACCGGGCCAGGGCCAGCCGCCTGCCTGCGCGCACCTTGCCCTTGCGGCGCACCGCCTTCCCACACACACCGTCGCGCACGTCGTGGACCACGGTCGCGTCCATCAGCGCCACCAGGGCGCCAGGCTCGCCGTGGTCGATCGCCCGCATGACCAGACCGCCCAGCGCGGCGACCTCGGTGGCGGGCGACGGCGGCGGTGGCGGCGGTGGTGGCGGCGCTGGCGCCGGCTGCCCCATCGACGTCGCGGCGGTCGTGGTCACCACGAGCGCCATCATCCATCCGCGGCTGATCATGCCGCGACGATGCCACGCGGCTCCCGGGCGATCCATCCGAACCGCCCCGCCGGGCTCACGGCGACGGACACGGGCGCGCGCCCAGCCGCGCGATCAGCCGGGCCTGCGCTCGATGCTCGGCGGCGACCGCGGCCGGATCGACCAGCACCTCGTCGTCGACGGTGATCGCCCGCAGCACCACGCCGCGATCGGGATCGAGGCGGAAGTGCAGGTGCACGGCCGGGTCCCACGCCATCGAGCCTCCGAACGTGCAGCCCGGCGGCCCGGGGCGGTTGTGGCATCGAGGCGCACCGACCTCGGGGTCGCCGTGCAGCGCCGCGAACATCCAGCCCTTGACCTTGCGCAGCTGGCGGTCGAGCGCGCGCCCGCACAGCCGCCGCTCGATCACCGGCTGCGGATCGCCGGCGCCGTCGAAGTGATCGATGAACACCACGCCGGCGGCGCGGTCGACCAGGCTCGCGAACGGACGCGTGCCCGCGGCCAGCTCGCGCATGAGCGCGCGGGTCACGACCGTCGGCGGCGTCGGCACGTCCGCGGTCGCCGGCGCCGCGCCCGCGAGCACGGCCGCGATCGCGCTCGCGCTCGTCGCCAGCGCAGCTCGGGATCGCGTCGCCATCGTGCCGCTGCAACGCGCGGGTCGCGCGCGCGATTCCCGCGCGGCCGCGGGCGCGTCCTGTACGCTCGGCCCATGGGTCGTGCCGCCGTGCTCGTGTGCTGTCTGGTCGGCTGCGGCCCGTCGTCGCCCGGGGATGGCGATGGCGGCGGCGCCGACGCCCGCGCCGACGCCGCGATCGACGCCGGCGGCGGCGGCGACGGGCTCGAGTGCACGCCACCGCCGGTGGTGCCGGGTCCCGAGGTCCGGCTGGCGCCGCCGTTCGACGCGCTGTACTCGGTCTACGACCTCGGCCCGGTGCCGGGCGTGCCCAACCCGCTCGGCGGCGCGGTCGTCAAGGCCGGCGATCCGTCGAAGCTCTTGATCGCCGGCGCGTCCGAGCGGCCCGAGGGCGCCATCTACGAGATCGGCGTCACCCGCGATCCGTGCGGGCACATCGTCGGCTGGAGCGGCACCGCGACGATGGTCGCCGCGACCCCGTACGTCGACGCCAACCTGCTCTACGTGCGCAGCGATCTGCTGGTCTACACCGAGTGGCCGCAGTTCACCTTCAGCCAGCTCCCCGTCGGCGCCAGCGCGCCGGCGCAGCGCACCGACCTGCGCACGGTCGGCCTGCCGTCGGCGGGCGATCAGGGCCCGGGCGGCGTCGGGCTGGTGCCGCCGGGTCTGGCCGCCGCTGGCGAGCTGCGCCTGGTGACCTGGCCGGCGGGCGCCTGGGTCCACGCCGCCACCACCCCCGCCGGCAACTTGCTGTCGGTGACCGCGATCACCCAGACGGTGACCGTGCCCAACAACCCCGGCGGCTTCGCGTACGTGCCGGCCGGCTCGCCCGGGTTCACGGGCCAGGCGATCATCGTCGCCGAGTGGCGCCAGTCCGGCGTCGCCGACGATCGGGTCGCGGTCTACGACGCCGACGCCGCCGGCGATCCGATCCTCGCGACCCGGCGCGAGTTCATGAGCGCGTTCCCGCGGCCCTGGGGCGCGTACTTCGAGCCGGTCACCGGCGACTACCTGTTCCTGTCGTGGGGCCTCGGCACCGACCGCGTCTACGTCGTGCAGGGCTTCGTGCCGCCGCCGCCGGTGTTGTAGCCTCGGGCCATGGACGCGAGCGCGGCGTGGCCGCCGACCGGGGCCCGGGCCGAGGTGCTGGGGCGGCTGGCCTTGTTGATCGAGCGCGGCGGCGCCGCCCATCTCCTCGACGCGCCGATCGCCCACGCCGGACCGCGCGACTTCCCCGAGCCGTGGCAGCCGAGCGCGGTCGCGGTCGAGCGCGTGCTGGTGCGCCTGCTGTGGCTGGCCCACGTCGATCTCGACGTCGCCCTCGACGACCTACGCCGCTACGAGGTCGCCGATCAGCTGCTGCGCCGCAGCGGGATCTCCTGGGTCGAGACCACCGACGGGGTCGCGCACTTCCAGATCGAGACGATCGGCAACGACGACGTCGCCGGGCTGCTGTGCCACGAGGTCGGCCTGGCCTACGCCGCGTGGATCGCCGGCGCCGCCGCGTACCGCGACGCCGCGCCGACGCCGCCGAGCGAGCGCGACGGCTCGATCGCCGCGATCTACCTGGGCCTGGGCGTCGTCGCCACCAACGCCGCGCTCTACAACCGGGTCGCGAGCAAGCTGGTCGGCCAGGTGTCGGTGTCCGAGACCGACGTCGTCGCCACCGGCGGCCTGGCGCCGGACGAGGCGCTCTACCTGCTCGCGGTCCAGGCCGTGCTGCGCGGCGGCGTCGACGACGCCCACGCCACCCTGCGCGAGGACCTGCGCGCGCGCCTGGCCGCCGACGTGAGCGCGCTGCGCGCCCACCGCGACGAGCTGGCCGAACACCTCGGGCTCGACCTCGGCGCCCCCCGCGCCGCGCTCGCCCGCGACGCCGAGCCGCCGCTGGTCGGTGATCGCCCGGAGCCGTCGAAGGCTCAGCGCCACGCCGGCGAGCGCACCTACCGCATGCGCGAGTCCCAGGTCGGCGTCGGCCTCGGCCAGGGGTTCATGGCCGGCATGGGCTTCGGCGCGGTCGGGTGGTTGGTCGGCCTGGTCGCGCCGGTCGTCGGGGTGATGGTCGCGGTGCCGGTGGTCATCGGCGGCCTGCTCCACCGTCGGGCGGTCGATCGCTGCCCGCGCTGTGCCCACGTGATCCCCGAGGTGGCCACGACCTGCCCCGGCTGCGGCGCCACGGTCGCCGGCCGGGTCGCCAGCGAGCGCGAGATGGCGGTGCGCGAGCTCGAGCGCGACGACTGACCGGCAGCTCGACCGTGAGCGCCGCGCGCGCGGCCCGGTGACGACGCGGTCGATCGCACGCAACCGGCGAGCGGAGCGGTCGATAGCAGGCGTGAACGCGAGGTCATGCCGACCGCGCGCACCCGTAACCGACTGGAGTCACGTCATGTCCAAGCTCACCCTCGTCGCGTCCCTCGCCCTCGCCGCCGTCGTCGCCGCCGCGGTCCCGGCCCTCGCCGGCTCGGCGCCCACCCTCAAGAACGAGGATTCGAGCGACTACAGCTACGATCTCGAGTGCGGCGCCGCGACCACCCACAGCAGCGTCGATCACAACACGACCGTCACGCTCCGCGACGGCTGCACGCTCAAGGTCGCCGGCTCGTCGAAGGAGCTCAAGAGCGGCATGACCTGCACGATCAAGGACGGCGCCCTGAGCTGCCGCTGACCGCGCAATCGGTCCGATCGCGCCCTTGCGCCACCCGCCGCCAGGGCGTTACACCCGCGGCGCGCGGCCGCTCGGCCCGTGAGGACCCGATGAAGATCCACGAGTACCAAGGCAAAGAGCTGTTCCGGAAGTACGGCGTCCCGGTGCCCATCGGCATCGCGGCGCACTCGGTCGAGGAGGCCCTCGCGGCCATCCCCCGGGTCCAAGAGCAGGCCAAGACCGACGTGGTCGTGGTCAAGGCCCAGATCCACGCCGGCGGGCGCGGCAAGGGCGGCGGCGTCAAGGTCGCCAAGACCCGCGCCGACGCCGAGGACGCGGTCAAGCGCATCTTCGGGATGCAGCTGGTCACCCCGCAGACCGGCCCCGCCGGCAAGAAGGTCCAGCGCCTGCTCGTCGAGCAGGGCCTCGCCATCGACCACGAGTACTACCTGGGCATGCTGCTCGATCGCGCCACCGGCCGGGTCACGGTCATGGCGTCGTACGAGGGCGGCATGGACATCGAGGAGGTCGCCGCGACCCACCCCGAAAAGATCCTCAAGGAGTCGGTCGACCCGGGCCTGGGCTGGCAGGACTACCAGTCGCGCAACCTGGCCAAGCGCCTGGGCATGAACGCCACCGCCACCGTGGCGCTGACCAAGTTCCTGCGCGCGCTGACCCGCTGCTACGACGAGACCGACTGCTCGCTGCTCGAGATCAACCCGCTGGTCACGACCACCGACGGCCGGGTGCTGGCGCTCGACGCCAAGATCAACTTCGACGACAACGCCCTGTACCGCCACCCCGAGCTCAGCGACTGGCGCGACCCCAGCGAGGAGGATCCGCAGGAGACCGAGGCCAAGAAGTGGGACCTCAGCTTCATCGCGCTCGAGGGCAACATCGGCTGCATGGTCAACGGCGCCGGCCTGGCGATGTCGACGATGGACATCATCAAGTACTACGGCGGCCAGCCGGCCAACTTCCTCGACGTCGGCGGCGGCGCCACCGCCGAGAAGGTGACCGCGGCCTTCAAGATCATCACCAGCGACCCCGAGGTGAAGGCGATCTTCGTCAACATCTTCGGCGGCATCATGAAGTGCGACACGATCGCGACCGGCGTGATCACCGCGGTCAAGGAGGTCGGGCTCAAGGTGCCGCTGGTGGTCCGGCTCGAGGGCACCAACGTCGACCTCGGCAAGAAGATCCTGGCCGAGAGCGGCCTCGACATCGTGGCGGCGGCCGACATGGCCGACGGCGCTCAGAAGGTGGTCGCGGCCGCCAAGGGAGGTGCGCAGTGAGCGTCCTCGTCGGATACGACACCCGCCTCGTGGTCCAGGGCATGTCCGGCTCGACCGGCGCCTTCCACACCAAGCAGGCGATCGAGTACGGCACCCGCGTGGTCGCCGGCGTCACCCCGGGCAAGGGCGGCGCCAAGGTCGCCGGGCTCGAGCAGGTGCCGATGTACGACACCGTCGAGGAGGCCGTGCAGCACGCCGGGGCCAACGCCTCGGTGATCTACGTGCCGCCGCCGTTCGCCGCCGACGCGATCCTCGAGGCCGCCGCCGCGGGCGTCGACCTGATCATCGCGATCACCGAGGGCATCCCGGTCCGCGACATGATCCGCGTCAAGGCGATCCTCGAGCGCGACCACCCGTACGTCACGCTGGTCGGCCCCAACTGCCCCGGCGTGATCACGCCGGGCCAGTGCAAGATCGGCATCATGCCCGGCTACATCCACAAGGCCGGCGGCGTCGGCGTGGTGTCGCGCTCGGGCACCCTGACCTACGAGATCGTGCACCAGCTGACCAGCCTCGGGCTCGGCCAGTCGACCGCGATCGGCATCGGCGGCGATCCGGTCAAGGGCACCGACTTCATCGACGCGCTGGCGCTGTTCGCCGACGACCCCGGCACCAGCTCGATCTTCATGATCGGCGAGATCGGCGGCGACTCCGAGGAGCGCGCCGCGCAGTTCATCAAGGACAACGTCAAGAAGCCGGTCGGCGCCTTCATCGGCGGCCAGACCGCGCCTCCGGGCAAGCGCATGGGCCACGCCGGCGCGATCATCTCGGGCGGCAAGGGCGCCGCGGCCGACAAGATCGCCGCGCTCAAGGCGGCGGGCATCGCGGTGGCGCCGACCCCGGCCGAGATGGGCACGACGATGGCGGCGCTGATCCGCTGATCCGCTGATCGCGGAGCTCGGCCGCGCGCTGAGCCGACGGCGGTCCGGCGCACGCGCCGGCGGCGATCGCCCCGACGGTCGCCCCGGCGCACGCGCCGGCGGCGATCGCCCCGACGGTCGTCCCGGCGCACGCGCCGGCGGCGATCGCCCCGACGGGTCGTCCCGGCGCACGCGCCGGCGGCGATCGCCCCGACGGGGCGTCCCGGCTCACGCGCCGGCGGCGATCGCCCCGACCTCGAGCAGCGCCGCGTGCAGCGCGGCCCAGCGCGCCTCGAGCGCGCCGGTGATGCCGACCGACATGCGCACCAGCCCCGGTCCGATGCCCGCGGTCGCGAGCGCGTCGTCGGTCAGCTCGCTCGAGGTCGAGCTGGCCGAGGCCGACATCAGGGTCTCGGCGTAGCCGAGGCTGACCGCCATGAAGCCGAACCGGTGCTGGTTCTGGAGCAGCTCCATGAACCGGTACGCCCGGTCGCGGGTCCCCAGGTCGATCGTCAGCAGCCCGCCCGCGCCCTGGCCGGCGTTGAGCTGCTGGCACATGAGCGCGTGCTGCGGGTGCGACGGCAGCCCCGGGTACGTGACCGCGACCCCGTGCTCGTACATCCGGGTCGCCAGGACCAGCGCGCGCCGGCCGTGCTCGGCCATGCGCAGCGGCAGGTGCGGCAGCCGCATCGACACCTCGAACGCCGCGCGCGGATCCATCGTCGGCCCGAGCAGCATCAGCGTGCCGGTGTGGAGGTCCATCAACCGGCTGACGAACTCGGTGGTCCCCAGGATCGCGCCGGCGACCAGATCGGACGCGCCGTTGACGAACTTGGTGAGCGAGTGGACCACGACGTCGGCGCCGAACCGCGCCGGCGTGATGATCACCGGGCAGAAGGTGTTGTCGACCACCAGCGCCGCGCCGTGGCGGTGCGCGATCGCCGCCAGCGCCTCGAGGTCGGCGACCTCGAGCGTCGGGTTCGACAGGGTCTCGGTGAACAGGATGCGCGTGCGCGGCGTGAACGCGGCCTCGACCGCGGCCAGATCGGTGATCGCCACGAACGTGGTCGTGACGCCGGTCTTGGCCGGGAACAGCTCGCCCAGGAGCGCCCGGGTGCCGCCGTAGATCGCCCGCGACGCCACGACGTGGTCGCCGGCGTCGGCGAGCTGCATGACCGTGGCCGCGATCGCCGCGATGCCGCTGGCGCAGCAGTAGCCGCTGGCGGTGCCCTCGAGCGCGGCCAGCTCGCGCCCGAGCGTGTAGACGGTCGGGTTGAAGTGGCGCGCGTACAGGAAGCAGCCGTCGCGATCGGCGGTGCGGTGGCCGGCGAAGATCTCCGGCATCGTGTCGGCGGTGAGCACCGTGAACGTCGTCGACGCCTCGATGCTCATGTTGACGCCGCCGTGCTCGCCGAAGGTGTGCTTGGCCGCGGCCAGGGCGTGGACCGGATCAAAGTCTGCCTTGTCCATGTATGTCCGTATATCGTGAGGCTCATGAAACCGCGACCGAATAGAATACGGAAGGAGCCGGCGCCCGGGCCCCTGGACCGAATCGATCGCGCGATCGTGGCCGCCCTGCAGCAGGATGTGCGGCGCTCGAACAAGGAGCTGGCGTCGCGAGTCGGGCTGTCGCCGTCGAGCTGCCTCGAGCGGGTCCGGCGCCTGCGCGCCCGCGGCGTGATCCGCGGCGCCTGGGCCGAGATCGAGCCGCGCGCGCTTGGGATCGGGCTGATGGCGATGATCGCGGTGCAGCTGCGCCAGCACGCCCGGCGCGAGGTCGACGCGTTCCGCGCCCACGCGCTGGCGCTGCCCGAGGTGATCGCGCTCCACCACGTCGCCGGGCGCGTCGACTTCCTGGTGCAGGTCGCGGTCCGCGACACCAGCCACCTGCGCAACCTGGCGCTCGACCAGCTCTCGACCCGGCGCGAGGTCGCGCGGCTCGAGACCTCGATCATCTTCGAGACCTCCTGGGCCCCGCGCCTGCCCGACTTCCTCGACGACGCCTGACCGCGCCCCCTTGCCCCCGGCTGGCGCCTTGACGCCCCCGGCTGGGTCGACTAGCTTGCGCGCGCCCGCCACCCCCCCGGTGGTGGCCCCTACCCCCTCGGAGACTCCCCATGGCCATCGAACGCACCTTCTCGATCATCAAGCCCGACGCCGTCGCCAACAACGCGATCGGCGGCGTCACCGCCAAGCTCGAGGCCGCGGGCCTCCGCGTCCTGGCCTCGAAGATGGTCCGGCTGTCCGAGACCCAGGCCAAGGCCTTCTACGCGGTCCACAAGGAGCGCGGCTTCTACAACGACCTGGTCAAGTTCATGACCGAGGGCCCGGTGGTGGTCCAGGTGCTCGAGGGCGAGGACGCGGTCGCCAAGAACCGCGCGGTCATGGGCGCGACCAACCCGGAGAAGGCCGAGCCCGGCACGATCCGCAAGGAGTTCGCGACCAACATCGAGCGCAACGCCGTCCACGGCTCCGACGCGCCCGACACCGCCCGCGAGGAGATCGCGTTCTTCTTCTCGACCGCCGAGCTCGCCGCCCTCGCGCGCTGAGCCTGACCGACGCGCCTGAGCGCGCGTCCTTCTGCTCGACCGCCGAGCTCGCCGCCCTCGCGCGCTGAGCCCCGACCAAGGGGCCCGGACACGGGGCCCGATCCGCTATGCTCGGGCGATGCTCCGCCGTGTCATCGCCTGCGCGAGCCTGCTGAGCGGCGGGTGCAACCAGGTGTTCGGGCTCGACGAGGTCGGCCGTGACGACGCGAGCGTCCGACGCGAGCGCCGACGGCGGGCTCGGCCGCTGGGGCTTCCCCACGTCGGTCGAGCCGTTCAGCACCGACGACGCCGAAACCGATCCGACGATGAGCGGCTCGGAGGTCGAGCTCTACGCCGCGGTCCAGTCGATGATGAAGCTCAACGGCTTCGAGCTCATGAGGGCCCGGCGCGGCAGCCCGAGCGCGCCCTGGGAGCCCGCGGAGCTCGTCTCCGAGCTCAACAGCAGCGCCCACGACGTCACGCCCCGGCTCACCGCCGACGGCCTGGCCCTGTACCTGGGCTCCGCCCGCGCCGGCACGGTCGGCGGCCAGGACGTCTGGCGGGCAACGCGGCCGTCGCTGACCGCGCCGTGGTCGGCCCCGGCCCACCTCGACCTGCCGGCGCTCAACGGCGCCGCCAACGATCGCGCCGCGAGCCCGTGCCTCGACGAGGGCCGCCTGGTGTTCGCGTCCGATCGCAACGGCGGCGACGATCTGTTCGAGCTGGTGGGCGCGAGCGCGACCGCGATCAGCGGGGCCAGCGATCCGAACACCGCCGAGAGCGCGCCGTTCATCACCGCGGACTGCCTGACGGTGTACTTCGCGTCGGACCGGGCCGGCACCTTCGATCTGTACGTCATGACGCGCCCGACGCCGACGAGCGGGTTCGGCGCGCCGGTGCGGATCGACGAGCTGTCGACGCCCGCCGACGAGCTCGATCCGTGGGTCTCGCCCGACGGCCGTCACATCGTCTTCGCGTCCAACGCCGCCGGGAACTTCGACCTGCTCGAGGCGTCCCGCTGACGACCGCGCGCGGCCGGCTACACCGCCAGCGACCCCAGCGCCGCGGGTGACCACCCGAGCCCCCAAACGCGAGCGCTGCGGCCAGGGGATCGAACGGCTCGGTCATGGCCGCGCCCCGCGCTTGCGGGCCCGCAGCCGGGCCAGCGTCGCCTCGGCCTCGGCCGACAGCGGCTCGCGCAGGGTCAGGACCCGCTCGCGGTTGTCGTTGACCGCCAGCAGCTGCGCGGCCGCGCGCATCACGCCGACCAGGGCCGCCGCGCGCTCGTCGTCGGTCATGGCCCGCAGGCGCGCGCGGTCGTCCGGGGCGTCCGGCACCGGCAAGATCGGCCGCATCGCCATACGGCACGCGGGACCAGGGACGACCGTCGCGCGCCGCCGGGTCCGCGCGGTCACTCGACCGCGGCGACCGGCGCTGCCGCGCCGGGGCGCTTGCGCAGCGGCACCAGCAGCGCGCCGTTGGTGCGGTTGGCGAGCTGGCCGCACGCCGCGTCGATGTCGTCGCCGCGGGGCGTGCGCAGGTAGGTCGGCAGCCCGCTGCGCTTGCACTCGGCCTGGAACGCGTCGATGACCGCGTCGGCCGGGCGCTGGTACGCGGCCTCGGGGTGCGGGTTCCACGGGATGATGTTGACCTTGCACTTGATGCCGCGCAGGAGCCGGGCGAGCTCGCGCGCGTCGTCGGCGCTGTCGTTGACGCCGGCCAGCAGCACGTACTCGAAGGTCACGCGCCGGCGGTGCTCGAGCGGGTACGCCCGGATCGCGCCCAGCAGCTTGCCGATGTTCCACTTCTTGTTGATCGGCATGATCGCGTCGCGCACGCGATCGTTGGGCGCGTTGAGCGACACCGCCAGGTTGGGCCGGACGTCCTCGACGCCCAGCTTCTCGAGCCGCGGCACCAGCCCGGCGGTCGACAGGGTGATCCGCCGCTGCGACAGCCCGGCGCCGAGATCGTGGGTCAGGATCCGCAGCGACCGCATGACGTTGTCGTAGTTGTGCAGCGGCTCGCCCATGCCCATGTAGACCAGGTTCGAGATCCGGCGCTCGGGCTCCTCGCGCGCGAGCAGCTCCTTGGCCCGGTAGACCTGATCGGCGATCTCGCCGGCGTCGAGGTTGCGGGTCAGGCCCAGCTTGGCCGTCGCGCAGAACTGGCAGTCGACCGCGCACCCGACCTGCGACGAGATGCACTGCGTGGTCTTGTCGCCGTCGGGGATGAGCACGCTCTCGATGGCGTAGCCGTCCCGGGTCGTGAAGCGCAGCTTCTTGGTGCCGTCGCTCGACCGCTGGATCTCGGCCACCTCGAGCGTGCCGATCCGGGCGCCCGCGGCCAGCACCTCGCGCACCGACGGCCCGATGTTGGACATCTCGGCCCAGTCCCGGGCGCCCTTGCCGTGGACCCAGCGCCAGGCCTGCTCGCCGCGGAACTTCGGCAGGCCCAGGCGCACGGCCAGGGCCATGGCCTCGTCCAGCGTGAGCGCCCGCAGGTCGGGGCGCTCCTCCGGGGGCGCGGGGCGGGCCTCGGGGGCGAGCTCGGTCACGCCTCCCGGTATCACGCCCGCCGCCGGCCGCCAACCTACTTGATCGTGACCACCAGCGTGGTGTCGATCTTGTCCCGCAGGCCCTTGATCGCGGTGACCGCCGCCGCCGCGACGACCTGGACGCAGGCGCTGCCGGGCTCGGGCACCGGATCCATCGCGATCTTGTACACGCCGGGCTCGTCGTCGAACTCGCTGGGCCGGTACGTGACCTTGAGCGGGAACCGCGCGGTCAGCGCGCCGCTGGCCTGGTGCTGCTCCCAGCAGCTGATCAGCTGGCCGCGCAGGTCGGCGCCGCTCAGGCGCTCGGTCACGACCGGAAAGGACTTGCCCGCGACCGGCGGGTCGGCGGTGATCGTGATCATCAGGCCGTCGGTGGCGGGCTTCTCGGGGGCCCGGGTCAGGTACAGGTCGGCCAGCGCCGGCTTGGCGATCTGCTTGGGGTCGAGGCCGCTGCCGTCGAGCTCGGTCAGCGCCGCCAGCGCCTCGCGCCGCAGGCTCGAGCCCACCGGGGCCGCGAGCAGGCACCGGTGCAGCACCCGCGCCGCCAGCTCGGCCTTGTCGGGCTTGGCCTTGGCCGCGCTCAGCGCCCGGCCGTAGGCGCAGTCGAGATCGGCCGGCACCGCGAGCTGCTCGCTCTCGTAGGTGGCCAGCGCCTCGGCGAGGTCGGCGATGGCGGCGTCGACCGACGCGGCCCGGGCGCCGCGCGCCGCCAGGTAGTCGCCCAGGGTCGAGCGGGCCTCGCGGACACAGGTCTGGTCGAAGCACCGCAGGCCGGCGGCGCAGTGGACGGTGGCGCCGCAGCTCTCGAGCTCGGTCGACAGCCGCTCGGGCGCGACCTGGCCCGAGTTCGACGCGGTGGCGCGGGTGTCGCAACCGGCCAGCGAGGCCAGCGAGGCCAGCGAGGCCAGCGAGGCCAGCGAGGCCAGCGTGCGGGCCGAGGCCAGCGTGCGGGCCGAGGCGGGCGCGGCGACGCGCGCAGGTGACGACGTGGATGGCATGGTCCCTCCGCGGGCGCGGGCCCGCGCCGGCAGCGTACCGCAATCCCGATCGGCGCGTCCGCCGCCGGCCCCCTCGCCTGCCGGTCACACCCGGCGCAGGATGTCGCCGAGCACGTCGCGGATCCCGGGGTCGCTCTCGATCTCGTAGTGGGCCCGCAGGATCGGGACGATGTCGGGGTTGTCGAGCGAGATCAGCGCCGAGCGCGCGGCGTCGCGCAGGATGCCCGCCTCCTGGCGCAGCACGCCGATCAGCACCTCGCCGGCCTCGACCGTCTGGATCTTGCCCATCGCGTCGATCGTCGCGCCCCGGACCCGCTGCTCGGTGGCGTCCTGGTAGATCCGGGCGAGCGGCCCCAGCGCGTGCGGGAAGTGCAGCCCGGTGATGGCCAGGAGCGCGGCCTCGCGCACGGTCGGGTCGGGATCGGCCAGGGCCCGGCGGACCGTCGAGAACGAGCGCTTGAAGTACAGGTAGCGCAGCGCCTTGACCGCGGCCCGCCGGACCGCCGGGTCGGGGTGGCGGAACATGAGCTCGAGCGGCGCCAGCGCGGCGTAGCTCTGCAGCTCGCCGAGCTGCTCGGCCAGGAGCACGAGGTTGTCGGGATCGCCGACCGCGCCGCGGGCGCCGGCGTCGGCGGTGGTCAGCATCACCACCAGCGCGCGCCGGCGGATGCCGTTGGGGTAGCGCAGGTCGCCGACCATCGCGGCGGCCACCGCCAGCGGGTCGCCGGCCAGCTCCCACTCGAGCAGGTCCGCGAACCAGATGTCGGCGTAGGCGTGCTGCTGCTTGAGGTAGTCGGGGAACGCCGGCGCGTCGGCGGCGCCGCCGGTGGCGCCCTCGTAGCGGCGCGCGACCGTGGCGTAGCGCGCGCGCTTGTCCTCGGCCAGCTCGAGCTTGGACAGGCGCTCGAACCCGCGCCGCACCCCGACGTAGTCGCCGACCGACGAGTACTGCTGGACCGCGGCCAGCAGCGCGTTCTCGACCATCTCGATCGGCAGGCCGTCGGCGGCGTACTTCTCGGCGCAGCGCTGCCAGGTGTCGGCGCTCTTGGCCTGGTAGCGCCGGTCGTACGGCAGGTGGACGTGCTGCGCGTACTGCGCCGCCTCCTGGTAGATCGTCGCGGCCGCGTGCAGCTCGCCGCGCTCGAGGGCGAGCCGCACGAAGTCCTCGTAGTACTGCAGCACGTAGAACTTGAGGTTGTCGCCGGCCAGCACCCGGATGCAGTTGACGTAGCCGAGCGCGATGTTCTCGAACTGGCCCGAGTCCTTGCCCAGCTTGAGCACGATCTGGAAGCAGTCGAAGGCGCGCTCGAGCTCGCCGGCCAGCTCGAAGTCGTCGGCGACCTGCTCGAGCCGGCGCTGGGCCTCGACCAGCGCGCGCCGGGCGTCGGGCGAGGTCGGATCGATGCGCCCGATCGCCGTGCCGATGTTGAAGTGCACCAGCGCCTGCTCGTACGGTCGCTCGCGCAGGCCGGCGTGGTTGGCCAGGCCCTCCCAGCCGGCCCGGGCCTTGTCGTGGGCCTTGGCCTTGTCCCACGCCACCGCCGCGTGCACCGGCCGGCCCGACTCGGCCCAGGCCGCGGCCGCCTCGGCCCAGCGCTTCTCGACCTCGGCCAGCCGCGCGCGCAGCTCGGGCGCGGCCGCGAAGCAGGCCTTGGCCTGATCGAAGTAGTGCAGGTACAGGTAGACGAACCCGGCCTCGCGGGCGCGGTTGAGGTGGCGGTAGCAGTCGGCCAG
Source organism: Myxococcales bacterium (assembly GCA_016717005.1). Lineage (NCBI taxonomy): Bacteria > Pseudomonadati > Myxococcota > Myxococcia > Myxococcales > Myxococcales bacterium. The sequence goes on from JADJUF010000007.1 coordinate 43,608, forward strand.
GCCCCGCAACCAGTCGTCGTACTCGTAGTCGACGACGTGGGTCTGGCCGATCAGGTCGCGGTAGGCGCGCTCGGCCTCGTCGTAGCGGCCCGAGGCCACGGCCTGCTGCGCCGCCGACGCTGCGCTCTCGATCGAGTGGAACGCGCGCCGGCTCACGCCCGCCCCCGGCCGTCGCCGCGCCGCCGCCCAGCGTCGCTGACGATGTCGAGCGCGCGGCCGCGCCGGCCCTGCCGCGACGCGAAGATCTCCGGCGACACGACCTGGCTGCGCTGGAGCGTGGCCACGAAGTCGGGCAGCTCGTCGGTCGACGGGCTGATGATGATGCCGTACAGGAACGCGTGGCTGGCCAGCTCGGCGACGACGTCGGGCGGCAGGTGGCACTGGCCGTGGGTGACGATGTAGAGCACGGTCTGGCGCCGGTGATCGCGGCTGGCGCGGGCCAGCTCGGCGCCGAGCTGCCGGAACACCTTGCCGTAGTTGCGCCCGCGCTCGCTCTTGAACGACAGCAGGTACGGCACCGGCACCTGGCCCGAGCGCGCGATCTTGACGGTCTCGTGCAGCCGCGAGTCGAAGAACCGCAGCCAGACCTCGTCGCCCTGCAGGGTCAGCTTCTTGAGCAGCGCCACGACCAGGCCGCGCGCGAACACCTGGCGCTGGCCGCGCATCGACGCCGACGAGTCGATCAGCACGTACTGCAGCCGGCGGTCCTCCTCGCGCTGGCGCTCACGACCGTAGTAGAGCAGCTCGTGGTCGACGACCTTCTGCTCGAAGATCTCGCGGTCGTAGGCCAGCTCGGACAGCACCAGCGAGTCGACGTTGCCCTTGCGCTCGATCGACGCGTAGCCGTCGACGGCGAAGGTCTGGACCGCGGTCGCGCGTCGGGTCTCGAGCACGCTGGGCAGGAGCTCGAGCGAGAAGTTGGCGACGTCGTGGGCCTCGGGCGAGCCCAGCGCCGCGAACAGGTCGACCAGGTCGACCGCGCCGCCCAGCGCGTCGCCGCCGGCGCCGTCCTTGAACATCCCGAGCAGGCGCACGGTGTCGAGATCGATCAGCTCGACCGAGGTCAGCACGTGCAGCGCGTGCTCGCCGAGGTGGGCCAGCAGGCTCCACAGCGGCTTGGCGTCGAAGTCCTTCCAGTGATCGAGCGGATCGACGTCGGCGTAGAGGCCCAGATCGAGCGGCAGCGGCGCCGCGGTCGTGCGCTCGCGCTCGCGCCAGCGGTGGAACGTGTCGCCGAGGATCCGGGTCAGGAGCACGCCGACCAGCTCGTCGCGCAGGCGCATGCCCGCCAGCTTCTCGACCACGTCCGAGGCGGCCACGGTCGTGACCAGGCGCCGGTACGAGTCGGTCAGGGCCTTGGCCTCGCGCGGGCCGCCCAGCTTGGCCAGATCGTCGCCGGTGCGCAGCACCCAGCCGCTGCCGCGCGGCGCGGTCAGGAGCACGCCCAGGTCGTGGATCACGAACAGCGGCAGCTGCACGCCCAGGCGGCTCAGCGCGTTGGACCACACCGCCGCGCGCACCCGCGCCATCGGGTTGTCGACCTGCACGCACGACAGCGCCAGCGAGGCCAGCTCGCGGGCCACCTGGCTTCGTCGTCGGTCGGCCGGGATCGCCATGGGTCAGGTCGGTCGGGCGCGCGCCGCCGCGCTCAGCGATCCGGGCCGGTGGGGGGGCGTGCCGGCGCCCTCGAGCGCGCGCGCGCCGAGGTTGACCAGGTAGCTGCGCAGGTGGGCCTTGGTCGTCAGCGCGGTGTCGGCGCCGGCCGCGCGGATCGCGGCGTTCGCGGCCGGGTCGCTCGAGATCGCGACGACGCGCCCGGCGAAGCCGCCGGCCCGCAGCGCGCGCGTGACCTCGGTGCCCGACTTGCGGCCGGGCCCGAGCGCGTAGTCCATGAACACCACGTCGAAGCCGGCGGTCAGGCACTGCGCGACCGCGTCGTCGGCGTGGGCGAACACCGCCACCGCCAGCCCCGGGATGCGGAACTGCTCGCCGCGCGCGGCCACGACGTCGTCGTAGATCGCCACCCCGGAGCGGCGGCACGACGTCGGCGGGCGCGGACGCGGCGGTCATGGTCACAGCCCAAACTTCGACGACGCGAACACGGTCTCGAGCAGCTGATCGACCTCGCGCAGCATCCGGGTCGAGGTGTCGCTGGGCATGGCCGCGAGCGCCGCCTTGATCTCCGACAGGTTCTTCAGCTGCGAGAACATCTGGATGTCGGACAGCTCGGTGCCCGAGGTCAGGAGCTCCCGGATCAGGTTGAGCTCGGCCAGCAGATCCTCGAGCGAGGCCTGGGGCCCGATGAACCGGCGCTCGGCCGGGTGCTCGCGGTAGTAGGCGTCGACCACCGGGTTGACGATCTCGGCCAGCAGCTCGACCTGATCGAGGTTGTTCCAGATGTGGCGCAGGACGAAGAAGTCGCCGTCGTGGACCCGGGTCCGGCCGTCGAACACCGCCGAGGCCGCGAACAGCTTGAGCATCTTGACGGCGCGCCGGTCCGACACGCTCACGCCCTCGCTGCGGATCTGGAAGATCAGCCCCTTGTACTTGGCCAGGAAGTCGTCGGGGAAGACCATGAACCGGTCGAACGACTGCTGGAGCGTGCGCAGCTCGACGGCGCTGACGATCGGCTTGAGCTTGTCGCCCTTGCCGGTCATGCGCGCGACCTCGAGCGCGATGCCCTTCTGCATCAGCTCGCCGAAATGGTAGCTGTCGAGGTTGTCCGACAGCACCCGCAGGAGGAAGCGATCGAACATCGCGCCGAGGCTGTCGTCGTTGGGCACCTCGTTCGAGGCCGCGAACAGCGAGATCAGCGGCACCTGGACCAGGTTGGGGCCGTTGCTGAACTTGCGCTCGTTGATGACGTGCAGGAGCGAGTTCAAGATCGCCGAGCTCGACTTGAAGATCTCGTCGAGGAAGACGATCTCCGCCGACGGCAGCATGTTCTCGATCCGGCGGGTGTAGCGGCCCTCGCGGAACGCGGCGATGTCGACCGGGCCGAACAGCTCGTTGGGCTCGGTGAAGCGCGTCAGCAGGTACTCGAAGTAGCGGGCGTCGACCAGCTTCGCGAACATGCCGATCATCGCGCTCTTGGCGGTGCCGGGCGGCCCGACGATGACCATGTGCTCGCCGGCGATCGCCGACACCAGCATCAGCCGAATGATCTCTTGCTTGTCGAGGAAGGCCGCGCCCAGGACCCGGGCCACCTCCTGCACGCTGGCGCTGGCGCGGGCGACGTCGACGAGAGCGGGGCCAGACGGGGGCGGATGCGAGGGCGAGGCCATGCGGGGGTCCCGAGTGTATATCATCCACCGACGGCGGCGGACGGCCCGGGCGCGGCCGGGTCGAGGTGGCGGAGCAGGCGGTCGGCGACCCCCGCGATCACCGCGTCGCCGAGCAGATCACCGACGGCGGCGCGCTCGAGGTCCCAGCGCCGGTGCCAGTCGGGCTCGTCGGCCAGCCCCGGCGGCTGCGCCAGCGCCGACGCGACCACGGCCAGCGCCGCCGGCAGCGCCGCGTAGGTCACCAGCCCGCGCGGCCGGCTCTGGCCCTGGCCCAGGGCGGTGACCAAGGGCGAGGCCTTGTCGTCGGCCGCGCCGACCGCGTGCAGGCCAGCCAGGTGGACCAGGAACGCCGCGACCGCGCGCACGTCCTCGCCCGGCGGCGTCCGCTCGACCAGCTGCTCGAACGCCGCCGCCAGCCGCGCGCACGCGGCCACCGAGCCGCCCGGCGCGGTCATCGTCGCGTAGGCGATCGCGCGCGCCAGCTCGGCGTCGCGCAACAGGAACACGGCGTCCTCCCAGTGCAGCGGCGGGCCGTTGGGCGCCGGCGCCACCAGCTGGGTCAGCGGGCTGCGCCGCGACAGCGCCGCCGCCACCGGCGCGACCTCGGGCCCGCCGAGCAGCTCGTCGAAGCCGGCCCGGCTCTGGTCCTCGCGCACGCGCCGGACGCCGCGCCAGGCGATCAACCGGGCCGGCGGGCGCTGGCCGAAGAAGCTGGCCTTGCCGGTCCACCACGTCACCTGCACGTCGGTGCGGCCCAGCCGGGCCAGGTTGTGGAGCAGGCCGTGGCGCGCCAGCACGCGCGTGCGATCGCGCGTGATCGGCTGCGACACCTGCCCGAGCGCGGCCCCGGCGATCCGGCGGCGCATGCGCTCGGTGATGAACGCCCCGTCGGCGTCGGGGTGGGCCAGCACCAGCGCGTTGTGCAGGCCGACCGCCAGCGCCAGCTCGTCGTCGCCGAACACCAGCGCCGGCGGCCGCGCGCACAGGGTCGCGAGCGCGTCGGTGCGAGCGTCGTCGACCGCGACCAGCGGCACGGTCGCCCCGTCGAGCTCGCCGCGCAGGCGATCGAGCTCGTCGTCGGTGAGCGGTCGGCCGACGTGGACCTCGCCGCCCGCGACCAGCGGCAGGACGAAGCGCTCGAGGAACGCGTGCGCGGTGATGCGCGCCATCAGCCGCTCGTGAGCTGCTTCTGCTCGGTGTCGGGGAAGCCCCACAGCGCGAACCGGCCCAGGGGATCGTTGACGACGGTCGGGTCGCCGGCGGCCGCGACCGCGACGTCGCGCACCTCGACCCGATCGGTCTCGAGCTTGGCGATCGCCCGGCGCTCGAGCGGGCCCAGCGCGCTGTCGGCGATCTGGAACGGCGCGCCGTCGCCGGTGAAGACCGTCCACTGGCCGCTGCCGTGATCGAGCGCGGCCGCGAGCACATCGGGCGACACCCGGGGCACGATCTCGAGGCCCAGCGGCACCAGGATGCCCGGCGCCTGCGCGGTCAGGAGCGTGCCCAGCGGCACCACGTCGATGCCGGTCGGCGCGACCACCAGGATGCCGCGATCGGTCACGACCGCGCGCAGGCCGCGCAGGCTCGCCGGCGGCAGCGCGAACACCAGCCGCTTGAAGTGGCCGGCCTGCGTCGTCGGGATCAGCGTCGCGGTGACCCGGCGCGCGCCGCCGACCGCGGGCGCCAGGCGCAGGTCGACGCCGATGACCTCGGGGCTGCGCAGGCCGTACGCGACCGGCGGGGCCGCGTCCTCGACCCCGAGATCGATCCGGGTCAGGTCGGCCAGGCGCGACAGCTCGAGCGGCCCCGGCACGACGTCGACCCGGTCGCCGGGCCAGAACAGGTGGAAGCTGTCCTCGGGCAGGATCGTCGCGCACGCCGACAGCTCGACCGGGTGGTTCCACCCGACCGCGACCGCGACGTTGGCGCCGGCCGGGGCGAACACGTCGATGCCGGGGGTGCCGACGCACAGCCCCAGGATGCGCTCGGGCAGCTCGCGCACGCGCAGCAGCAGGTAGCTGGGATCGGCGCCGCGCTCGAGGCCGGCGGTCGGCGCCCGCGGGGTCACCAGGCCGACCGTGGCGTCGACCTTGTTGCGCCACAGGTAGCGGATGACGCCGTCGCCCAGGCCGCGCGCCACCGCCAGGTACAGATCGCTGCGCTGCTCGGGCGACAGCCGGATCGAGCCGGGCGCGCGCCGGAGCGACAGCCGGAACAGCAGCCGATCGAGCGGCAGCGCCCCCTCGCGGACGTAGGCCTGCGTGAAGTCGTCGTCGTGGACCATGAACTCGACGCCGGCCGCCAGCGCGCCGATGTCGACCGCGTCGTAGCCGTAGGGCGCGCGATCGTCGCGGTACTTGACGAAGTGCTTCGACGTGCCGGTGTAGATCGCGCCGCCGACCAGCCGCGCCATCCGGGCCGCGCGATCCGCCGCGTACGACGACACCGCCGGGATCTTGAGGATCATCTCGCGGCTCATCAGCGGCGTCCGCACCCGCAGGATCTCGAGGCCGGCCACCAGCTCGTCGACCGAGGCCTCGTGCGAGTAGACCCGCAGCCACGACACCACGCCCTCGAGCGACGGGAACACCAGCAGGCAGAACCGGCCCAGGACCACGCCGCGCGTGTCGGGAGCGACCCCGGGCGTGACCATGCGGGTCTGACCGTGCGCGACGTGCTCGAGCGCCATCGCCGGCGACGGTAGCATCGGAGCCACACCGCGGGACACCCGCGCGCCGCCCGATCCCAGGTCGACGTCAGCGCGACCGCCGCGCGCGTCCCGTCCGGCGCCGGGCACCGTCGCCGTCGCCGTCGCCGTCGCCGTCGGCGGGCCGGCGGTTGCCCCGCCGCGCGCAGACGCACCGGGCGCGCCGCGCCGGCTGGGGGTAGAATACCGGGGTGGACGACGCGCCCCGCGAAGCGGCCGCGGCCCGGCCGGCCGGGCTGTCGAGCTACACGTGCCGCGCGTGCGGCGCGGCGCAGGCGCTCGCGCCCGGCGCCGAGGCCCTGACCTGCGGCCACTGCGGCGCGACCACGCCGATCGCGCCGGTCGCCCGGGCCATCGTCGAGCACGACTTCGAGACCGCGCGCACGCGCGTCCGGCGCGGCCCCGCCGCCGGGCTCACCGTCGGCGCCCGCGAGGTCCAGTGCCGGACCTGCGGCGCGCGCTCGGTCACGGCCCGACACGCCGACCGCTGCCCGTTCTGCGACGCCGCGCTGGTCGTCGAGCTGCCGCCGTCGGCGGACACGATCTTGCCCGACGCGGTCGTGCCGTTCGCGGTCGCCCAGGCCGACGCCGACGCCATCTTCCAGGCGTGGCTGCGCGCGCGCTGGTTCGCGCCCGGCGACCTCAAGCGCCGGGCCGAGCGCGGCGGCCTCGACGGCATCTACGTGCCGTACTGGCTGTACGACGCCGACAGCACCACCCGCTACACCGGCGCGCGCGGCGAGCACTACTGGGTCGAGGAGGCCTACACCGATCGCGATCGCCAGCGGCGGACCCGGCAGGTGCGCAGGACCCGCTGGCACGCGACCTCGGGCACGGTCCGGCTGCGCTTCGACGACGTCGCCGTGTGCGCGTCGAGCGGGATGCCGCGCAACCGCATGGCCCAGCTCGAGCCGTGGAAGCTCGACGGCCTGCGCCCGTTCGACAACGCCTACCTGGCCGGGTTCGTGGCCGAGCGCTACTCGGTCGATCTCGAGGACGGCTGGACCCGGGCCCAGGGGGTCATGGAGGGCCGGATCGCCACCGCCGTGCGCCGCGACATCGGCGGCGACGAGCAGCGCGTCCACAACCTCGACGTGCGCCACCGCGCGGTGACGTTCAAGCACGTGCTCTTGCCGGTGTGGGTGTCGAGCTTCCGCTACCGCGGCCAGGTCTACCGCGTCGTCGTCAACGCCCAGACCCGTGAGGTCGCCGGCGATCGACCGTGGAGCGTCTGGAAGATCGCGCTCACCGTCCTCGCGATCGCCGCGCTGATCGTCGGCGTCGTCCTGCTGGTGCACCGGCGGCCGGCGCCGGCCCCACCCGCGCCACCCGCGCCGATCAAGCCCGGCCCGGGGCTGACCGCGCCGCTGCCCGCGCCGGCCCCGTAGCCCCGGTCCGCCCGGCGGACACCGTCGATCGACGCCGGTCGACGCGCGCGCGGTTTGCATTTCGCCGCGCCGCGCCCGATGATCGCGGGTGCGATGGTCCCGGACGACGGCAAGCCGACCGCGACGACGTTGCGCATCAAGGTCCGGCACCCCGACCTCGATACGTTCGTCGAGCGGTTCGCGTCGCAGGTGACCCGCAGCGGGGTGTTCATCCCGACGCGCGCGCCCAAGCCGATCGGCACCGAGATCCGGTTCGAGATCCGCACCGCCGACGACCACCCGGCGCTGGTCGGCCAGGGGCTGGTGCGCCTGGTGCGCCAGCACGATCCCGCGCACCCGCGCGTGGTCGCGGGCATGGCGGTCGAGCTACGGCGGGTCGGGCGCGACAGCAAGGGCGTGCTCTTGCGCATGCTCGAGGTCCGCAAGCGCCTCGGGCTCGTCGACGGGCCCGGCGGGATGCCGCTGCCGGGCGAGCACGACCACGACGAGCCCAAGGACGACGTCACGGTCGCGCGCGCGCCGCGGCCGCGCCCGGTCGCCCCCGCGCCGCCGCCCGAGGAGCCGCTGCCGATCGCGCCGCCCCCGCCCCCGCCCCCAGCCGCGCCGACGCTGGCGCCGGCGGCGGTCCGGGCCCGCCCCCAGCTCGACCTGGACGCGGTCGCGGCGCCGGCGGTGGCCGTCGACGACGACCTCGAGTCCTGGCCCGAGGCCGCGCGCCCGCTCGCCGACGTGATCGCGCGGGCCCGGGCGCTGGTCGGTGACGACCTCGACGCCGAGCTGGCCGACGCCGCCGGGCCCACCCCGGTGGTCGACCTGGCGACCGCTCGCGCGGCCGCGGTCGCGGCGCTCGGACGACCGCTGCGCGCGTTGACCGGCGACGCGCGCGCCGCGCCGCTGCCGGTGCCGGCCGCGCCGGTGTCCGCGGCGGTCGTGACCGCGGTGGCGGCGGCGGTGGCCCCGCCAGCCTTCGATGACGCGACGGCGATCGAGACCCCGACGTTCCCGACCCCGGCCGAGCCGTCGCCGGCCGCGGCGGCGATCGCGGCGGCGATCGGCGCGCGCGAACCCGCCGCCGGCACCGACGCCAAGGCGCGGACCAGGGCCGCCACGGCCGAGGCCGCGGGCGCCGCGACCCAGGCCCGGGCCGCGCGCGCCCAGCGGGAGCGCGCCAAGCGCGAGGCCAACGACCGCGCGCTGCGCGAGCGCAGCACACGCATCCAGCGCGAGCTCGACGCGCGCGCGCGGGCCCAGCGCGATCGCCCGCCGGCGCCGCCGATCGATCCGCTCGCCGCCCTCGATCTCGACGACGGCCCGCGCCCGGCGCCGACGGGCGACACCACCCGCAAGGTCGACGCGGCCAGCCTCGCCGCCGAGGCCCTCGGCGCCGCCGACCTGCGCTCGTCGCTGTCCGGCGCCGGCGCCGATCTGCAGTTCCTGGAGGCGCTCGTGCTCGACGAGGCCCCGGCGCCCCCGCGCCGGCGCGCCGCCCACACGGTCCCGCGCACCACGCCGCCGACCCGGCCGCCGCCTGCCGCGGCGGCGCCGCCCGCCCCGGACGACGACGACGGGATCGAGATCTCGATCGACGTCGACGATTGACCGCCCGCGACCCGGCGGCCAGGCTTCGACAGGTCCGGCAGGTCTCGGGGCCCGGCGGGCACGGTTGTCCTGCTATATGAGCCGTCCGTGACCAACGACAGCGACGACCGAGGCGAGACCCGCCGCCAGATCGCCCGCCGCGCCCGCCGCCAGAGCGGCGACCGGTCGGCCCGGGCCGCGCACGCGCTGATGGAGATGTCCCCCTCGGCCCTGGGCCGGCTCGGGCTCGACGGCGATCTGCGCGTCGAGGTCGACCGCGCCCGGAAGATCACCTCGCTGATCGCGCGCCGGCGCGAGGAGCGGCGTCTGGCCGGGGCGCTGCGCAAGCTCGACACCGACGAGCTCGAGGCCCGACTGGCCAAGGTCGCGCAGGGCGGCAGCGGCGACCCGCGGCCGTTCCAGCTGGCGGAGGCCTGGCGCACCCGCCTCCTGGACGGCGGCCCGGCCGCGACCGAGGCGTTCATCGCCGAGCACGCGCCGCCGCCGGCGCCGGCCCTGGCGGCGCTGGTCGAGCAGGCGGTGACCGAGCGCGCCACCGGCAAGCCCCGCGGCGCCGGCCGGGCGCTGTTCCGGCACGTGCTCGCGGCGCTGACCCAGGCCGCGGCCGACCCCGACGCCGACGCGGACGACGCGGACGACGTGGACGGCGCGGACGGCGCGGACGCCGACGACGAGGCGTAGGCCGCGGCCGACGGCGCGGACGGCGACGACGAGGCGGAGGCCGCGGCCGACGACGCGGACGGCGGCGACGAGGCGGAGGCCGCGGCCGACGGCGCGGACGGCGGCGACGAGGCGGAGGCCGCGGCCGACGGCGCGGACGGCGGCGACGAGGCGGAGGCCGCGGCCGACGACGACGACGCGGACCGCGACGACGAGGCGGAGGCCGCGGCCCGATCGCCCGGCGCCCGCCTTCCGATCGCGCGCTTCGTGGTTACCGTGTCGGCATGCCCCTTACCCGCCTGGTCGTCGGAGTCGATTTCTCACCCTCGTCCGAGGTCGCGGTCAACCGGGCCGCCGAGATCGCCGCCCACCACGGCGCCGAGCTGGTGCTGATCCACGCCGGCACAGTGCCCGAGCGCCCCGAGGTGCCCGCCTCGATGCGGGCCGCGCGCGACGCCTACGTCGAGGTCCTCCGCGTCCAGCTCGCCCACGATCGCGAGCGCCTGGCCGCGATGCGGGAGCGGCTGGTCCGGTCCGGGATCTCCGTGTCCCAGCTGATCGTCGATCGGTTCCCCGACGACGCGCTGGTCGAGGCGGCCACCGAGCTGGGCGCCGATCTGATCCTGACCGGCGCCCGGGAGCGCGGCGCCGCCGCGCGCTGGCTGCTCGGCTCGGTCGCCGCCAAGGTGGTGCGGGCGGCGCCGTGCAGCGTCCTGTGCGCGCGCCCGGGCGATCCCGATCGGGGCTTCTCGCGCATCGTCGTCGGCACCGACTTCTCCGAGGGCGCCGACGCGGCCCTGGCGCGCGCGGTCGACGTCGCCGAGCCCGGCGCCACGATCGACGTGGTCCACGCGTTCGAGCTCGGCTGGGGCGCGGCGGTGTCGCCATCGGATCTCGTGGTCGGCGAGCAGGTCGTGCGCGACGACGTCCGCGCGGAGGTGCTCGAGCGCGGCGCGGCGCTGCTGACGCCGTGGCGCGACGCCGGCGTGACGATCCGCTTCCACGCCCACGACGCGCGCCCGCGCGACCTGCTCCGCGCCCAGGCCACGGAGCTCGAGGCCGACCTGATCGTCGTCGGCGGCGTCGGCCACCGGGGCCTGCGCCGGTGGCTGCTCGGCAGCGTCGCCGAGGACATCGTCAACGACGCGCCGTGCTCGGTGATGGTCGCGCGCTAGTCCGCGCGGCCGGACGCCGTCAGCGCGCGAGGGTCGCGACCGGCGCCAGCGGCGCGGTCCGCGCGTCGACGGTGCCGAGCTCGACGAACGCGCCGTCGACCATGACCACGTACGGCCGGTGCTCGAACGCCAGGTGGCCGGCGCCGTCGTGGCGCACCACCTCGAGCAGGCCCATGCCGTAGCCCATCGGGCCGCGGGCGTAGTAGTGGATCTGCAGCGTGTAGGGCGCGGCGGTGGCGCGGCCGCGGATCGTGAAGCACTCCGGGCCGTAGCCGGTGGTCACGTCCTCGTACAGCGATCCGCCCGAGGCCAGGTCCTTGTGCTGGTAGTACGCGTGGTCGCCGCGCGCGTCGGTGATGTGGAAGTCGACGTCGTTGGCGTCGGTCTCCCAGTACAGGACGAAGCGCAGCGTCGGGTCGGTGGCGACCCGCGCGCCGGCCTTGGCGACCCGCGCGGTGATCGCGGCGCGCTCGGCCGGGGCCCGGGCGATCCACGCCGCCGCGACGATGCCGAGATCCTCGGACAGGATGCGGGTGCCGCCCCGGAAGCGATCGGCCGGGTACGACTGCGCCAGGCCGCGCTCGAGCGCGGCGAACGCGCCGGCCAGATCGTCGGCGCGCACCAGCTCCCACGCCAGCAGCCGGTGCCCGGTCAGGTGATCGGGGCGCTGCTCGACCGCGGTGCGCAGGGCGTCGATCGCCAGGGCGCGGCCGACCGCGCCGACCCGGGCCAGGCGCTCGGCGGCGAAGCGCCGCAGATCGGCGCGGGCCGGGAACAGGTCGATGATCGAGCCGTAGGCGCGGGCCGCGAGCTCGAGCTGCTTGCCGCCCTCGGCGACCTCGCCCAGGGCGAGCAACGCCAGCACGTCGCCGGGATCGCGGTCGCGCCAGGCCCGCGCCGCCGCCAGCGCGTCGTCGACGCGCCCGGTCGCCAGGGTCGCCATCACCTGCGCGAACTCGCCCTGCAGCGGCGGCGGTCCGCTCGGCTTCTCGGCCGGGCCAGGAGCGGCGTCCGCGCCGCTCGCGACCGCGCCGCTGGCGCCGCGGCCCGCGCTCGACGTCGCCTGGGTCCGCGCCTGAGGTGCGGGCGGCGGCGGTGGCTCCGCGGCCGGGCGCCGCTCCTCGGCCTCGCGACCGGGCGCGCGCGCCGGCTGGTCGTTGCGGTCCGCGACCGCGTCGTGGTCGACGTCGGGCTCCGCGCTGGTCTCGTCGAGGTCGGTCGCGCCGTCGCCGTCCTCGGCCTCCCCGGCCTTGTCGGCGATCTTCTGCAGCTCCTTCTTGAGCCCGTCGCGCTCGACCTGCTTGGTCGCGACCACCGGCTGGGCCAGGAACACCAGCTCGCGGCGCTGCTCGACGGTCAGCCCGGCCGGGCCGACCGTCAGGATGTCGGCCAGCGCGGTGCGCGCGATGCCGAAGCGCGCGTAGTCGGCCTCGGTCTCGAGCACCAGGAACGCGGTCAGGTCCGACATCACGCGGTGCTTGGTCGACAGCGCGACGATCCGCTTGGCCAGGGTCGCGCGCTCGGCGGGCACGGTCGCGGCCACGCGCTCGGCGGTCAGCCGCGCGATCTCGACGCCGACCGCGGCCCGGGCCAGGAGCGGCGCCGGCACGGCGACGGGCGTCACGGTGATCGCGCTGGCGCCCGCGCTGACCCGCACCGCGCCGGTGGCGCCGCTGCCGAGCTGCGCGAGGATCACGGTCTCGTCGCCCGGCTGGACACCGTCGAGGGTCCGCGGCCACACCCAGCGCGCGCCCGCGACCGCGACCGTCAGGCCCGAGCGCGTCGTCAGGCCGAGCCGGCGCGCGACCTCGACCGGGCCGCGGCCGCCGTCGATGATCGCGCCGTCGTCGCGCAGCGCGCCGCGGGTCAAGCGCGCGGCGCTGGCGCGATCGCGGATGCCGCCGACCAGGACCACGTCGAGGCGCTGGCTCGCGGCGGCCAGCGCGGCCAGCGCGCCGGTGAGCGCGGCGTCGTCGCCGACCGTCGCGACCGCGTCGCCGATCACGACCACGCGCGGCGATCGCTGGGCCGCGGCCCAGCGCAGGGCCCCGGCCAGATCCGACGCGCCGAGCGCCGCGCGGGCCATGAGCGGCGCCCGGGCCGCCGCGACCCCGCGCGCCGGGCCGCGGTAGACCTCGACCACCTGCTGGTCGAACGCGGCGATCGTCACCGGCACCGCGTCGCCGTGGGTCCGCGCCAGCTCCGCCACCGTCGCCATCAGGCCGTCGACCTGGGCCGCGTAGCCGAGCGCGCGCGACGCGCTGGTGTCGAACAGGATCGTCAGGCCGGCGATCGGCGCCGGGCTGGCGGTCGCGAGCGGATCGATCGTGACCGCGATCAGGTCCCCGGCGCGGATCGCCGCCGGCGCGGCGCCGAGGCTCACCGTGAGATCGCGATCCGGCGTCCACGCGCGCTCCGCGAACGTCGTCCGATCGTAGGCGGCGCCGACGCGGTCGGGGCGCGCCACCGAGACCTCGGCCGAGATCGAGCCCAGCGCCGGCAGGCCGCGCAGCGGCAGCACGTAGCTGCCGTGGACCTCGTGGGCGTACGCGATGATCAGCTCCTTGTCGCCGTGGGCGGGGATCGGGAACACCCGGGCCGAGAACTGGTTGCCGGCCTCGTTCTCGAGCAGCGCCGGATCCTGGCGGCGGTGGAGGAAGTCCTCGTAGGCGCGGCGCGCGGCCATGCGCTCGACCACCTCGGCCTCCATCCAGCCGCGCTCCTGCCGCATCGCGAACCGCGACAGCGCGGCGCCGTCCGGCAGGGTGATCGCGAACCGGCCCTCGAGCGTGCGATCGAGCGGGTTCGTGAACCGCAGGTGCAGCTCGGTGAACGCCAGCGGCCCCTCGACCACGGCCTTGGCCTCGAGCTGCGTCAGCTGCAGGCCGGTGCCGTCGGCGGCGGTCAGCGAGATCGGCGGCCCGTCGGTCGCCAGGAGCGAGCCGCCCGAGGTCGCCGCGATCAGCGCCACCGGCGCGGCGCCCGCGGCCACCGCGGGCACCGGCGCGACCGTGGCCACGTTCGGGGCTCGGGCCGCGGTCGGTTCCGGCGTGGTCCCGCCGCAGGAGATCGCGCAGCACACCAGCAACGCACGTCGGGTTCGAGCCATGCTGCTACCACGCGCCAGCCGGCCGAAGGTTCTGCGCCGCGGCCGATGGGCGCACGCGACGGGCCGACGACGGGCCGCACGGGTCGCGACCGCTCCCCAGGCACCGAATGATCGCGGCGACTTGGTCGGTCCGCGGTCAGGTGCCGTCGAGGCCGGGGTGCGCCAGCCGGGCGATCGTCGCCTCGGGCTCGCCGCCGGTGGCCTGCCACACGTCGATGATGTGGTCGGCCTCGGTCCGACCGGTCTCGGCGATCGCGACCAGTGGCCGCAGGAGGTCGACCGCGTCTGGGGCCTGGCGCGCCAGCCCCGCGGCCGCGATCGTGACCAGCTCGCGCGCGAGCACGCCGACGGTGGTGCCGCCGACCGGCGTCGCCAGCCCGGCGCGCGGCACCAGCTCGGCCAGCTCCTGGCGAGCGTCCCAGTCGAGGCCCGCGGTCAGCGCGATCGCGGCCGCGCGCGCGTCGGTGTCGTACAGGAGGCCGCGGCACAGCGGCGCCAGCGCCGCGACCATCGGGAACGAGCCGCAGTCGCAGCCGCGCACCTCGAGGTACCGCTTCATGCGCGCGTCGGGGAACAGCGTCGACAAGTGCAGGGCCCAGTCGGCGTTGGTGGCGCGCGCGCCGTCGTAGCCCTCGCGCAGGAACCGCCGGAAGGTCAGGTCGGTCACCGTGCGGTAGCCGCCGCGATACAGGAAGTACATCGGCACGTCGAGCGCCCACTCGACGTAGGCCCGGTAGACGTCGTCGCGCTCGAACGCGAACCGCAGCAGCCCGGCGCGGGCGTTGTCGGTGTCGCGCCAGATGTGGGCGCGGTAGCTCTGGAAGCCGGACACCTTGCCGTCGACGATCGGCGACGACGCGAACAGCGCGGTCAGGATCGACGACACGCCCAGCAGGCAGCGGAGCTTGGCCGCGGCGTCGACCTCGTCCGACCAGTCGAAGTTGGCCTGGACCGTGGTCGTGCGCTGCATCATCTCGAGACCGCGGCTGCCCACCGTCGGCATGTACGCGCGCATGAAGTCGTAGCGGTGCTTGGGCATCCAGGGCACCTCGGCACGGGTGCCGAACGGCCGGAACCCGATCGCCAGCCAGGCCAGGCCCAGCGGCCGGCTGATCTCGGCCAACGTCGCCTGATGCTCAGCCAGCGCGGTCACGAGCTGCCGGTCATCGGCCAGCGGCCGCGACGCCAGCTCGAGCTGGCCGCCGGGCTCGATCGTGATCTGATCGTCGCCGCGGGTGAGCGCGATCACGTGGCCGCCCTCCTCGACCGGCGTCCAGCCCCGGGCCGCGAACCCGGCGAGGACCGCGCCGATCCCGTCGGCGCCGTCGTACGCGGGCGCCGTGCCGGCCGCGGGGCCCCGGGCCCGGACACCGATCAGCTCGTGCTCGCTGCCGACCCGCCAGGCCGCACGCGGCTTCTCGGCGTCGCGGAAGTAGGCGACGAGCTCGTCGACGTTGGCCAGGGGGACGGCGTCCGATTCGTCGACGAGGTGCACGGGGGCCGCACTCTACCCTGACCGGCTCGTCCGTCAACCGGACGCGCGCCCGCCCACGGCCGCCCGCGCGCGTAGCGCCGGCGTGGCTTCCGGGATAGCGTGTCCGCGTGTTCGACCGCGCGACCGTGTTCTCCGAGCCGGCGTTCGCCCACGGGCGCGACCGCCTCCTCGCGCTCCTGCGCCAGCACGCCTTCGCCGAGCGCGAGGTGGTGCTGGCCTCGGGTCAGCGCTCCAACTTCTACGTCGACTGCAAGCGGGTCAGCCTCGACGCCGAGGGCGCGTTCTGGATCGGCCTCTTGATCCGACGCGTCATCGACGAGCTGGTGCCGGACGCCGGCGCGGTCGGCGGCCTGACGCTGGGCGCCGACCCCATCGCCACCGCGATCGCGGTCGCCAGCTACCAGGCGGCGCGCCCGCTGCATGCCTTCATCGTGCGCAAGGAGCCCAAGGGCCACGGCACCGGTCAGTGGCTCGAGGCCGCGGCGCGCCTCGACCCCGCGCGCCCGGTGGTGATCATCGAGGACGTCGTCACCACCGGCGGCTCGACGATCAAGGCGATCGAGCGCGCCACCGCCAGCGGGCTCACGGTGGCGGCGGTCGTGGCCCTGGTCGATCGGCTCGAGGGCGGCCGGGCCGCGGTCGAGGCCCACGCGCCGATGTGCGCGCTGTTCGATCGCCGGGACTTCCTGCCGTGATCCGATCGGGATCGATCGCGCGCTGGCCGCTGGCGCTGGTGGTGGCGGCGGCGGCGTGCGCCCGCGCCCCTGGGCCGGTCGATCTCACGGGCGCGTGGCCGACGCAGGCCGGCGACTACGACGCCGTCAACCGTGCCTGGACCCGGCGCGCCACGCTGCGCGCCGACTTCTCACAGATGCTCGAGGTGATCGCGACGTTCCACGCGCCGCCATGGCACGCGGCCCGGGCCGCGCGCGCGGCCCGCCAGCGCGGCGGCCCCACCGACGAGATCACCGCGGCGGCCCGCGCCGACGCCGAGGGCGAGCTCGAGTTCGCGCTGGTGGTCACGACCCACGATCGCGACGAGAACGACCTCGACCGCGGCGAGCGCTCGGTGTGGCGGCTGGCGCTGGTCGACGAGCGTGGCGTCGAGACCCCGCCGAGCTCGATCGTGCGCGACAAGCGTCCGCCCACGGTGCTGCGCGCCGAGCTGCCGGAGTTCGGCGACTTCGCGGTCGCGTACCGGGTGCGGTTCCCGCGCACCGCCGCGGCGCTGGGCGCCGACGTCCGCGCCACCACGCTGCGCATGTGGAGCAGCCGCGGCGCGGTGTCGCTGCAGTGGCGCGCGGCCGGCCGCTAGGGCTGCGGGCGCGCTACTTCTTGCGCGGCGTGCCGCCGGGCCGGCGCGCCTTCTTGGGCTTGCGGCCGAGCATGCGATCCCAGAACGACTGCGGCTGGTAGCCGTCGTCGAGATCGGCGAACGACTCGGGGCTCGCGCCGGTCGGCTCGTGGCCGGCGCGGAAGAACGCCTCCTCGTCATCGGAGAAGGTCGCGGCGATCGAGCCGGCGGTCGCCTGCGCGTCGGCCCGGACCTTGTCGACCTCGCGATCGCGGCGCGGCGCCTCGGCCACCGGGGTCGTGCTCGTCACGGCCATCGCGGCGGCGACCACCGCGCTGGCGTCGCTCGCGGTCTGGGTCACGCTCTCGATGAGGATGCTCGGCCCGGCGGTGGTCCTGGGTGCGGCGTCCGCCTGCTTCACCGGGATCTCCCCCGACGCCCGGCGCTCGCGACGCGGGCGGGTCAGCTCGCCCGAGGTCGACGCCCCGGCCCCCGAGGCCTCGCCCTCGACGGCGTCCTCCTCTGGCCGCGCCTTGGCCTCGGCCTTCGTCTCCGCGGTCGCCTTCGCTTTGGCCTCGGCCTCCGTCTTGGCCTCGGCCTCCGCCTGGACCTTCGCCGCTTCCTCTGCCCGCACGGCGACCTCCGCCGTGGCCTTCGCGTCCTCCTCGGCCTTCGCCTTCGCGACTTCCTTGGCCTTCGCCTCTGCGTCCTCCGCGGCCTTCGCCTTGGCCGCTTCCTCCGCCTTGGCCTTCGCCTTCGCGTCTTCTTCCGCCTCGGCCTTCGCCTTGGCCTTCGCATCTTCCTCGGTCTTCGCCTTCGCGTCTGCCTCCGCCTTCGCCTCGGCCTTCGCCTTCGCGTCTGCCTCCGCCTTGGCCTTGGCCTTCGCATCTTCCTCGGCCTTGGCCTTGGCCTCTTCCTCGGCCTTGGCCTTCGCCTCTTGCTCCGCCTTGGCCTTCGCATCTTCCTCGGCCTTGGCCTTGGCCTTCGCCTCTTCCTCGGCCTTGGCCTTCGCCTTCGCCTTCGCCTCTTCCTCGGCCTTGGCCTCTTCCTCGGCCTTCGCCTTCGCCTCTTCCTCGGCCTTGGCCTTCTTCGCCTCTTCCTCGGCCTCGGCCTTCGCCTTCGCCTCTTCCTCGGCCTTCGCCTTCGCCTCTTCCTCGGCCTTCGCCTTCGCCTCCGCCTCGGCCTTCGCCTTCGCCTCTTCCTCGGCCTTGGCCTTCGCCTGGACGGCCGCCGCAGCCGCGGCCGCCGCGGCGTCCTCGCGCTCCTCGGCCTCGAACCCCGACAGATCGATCGTCGGCCCGCTGCCGGGGAAGAGCCGGTCGCGCTCGCCCGCGTCGGTGAGCGTCTCGAGCTTCTCCCGCGACTCGTCCCGCGACGCCCGGGGGCTGATCTCGCCGGCGAGGATGGCCGACGGCACCACCGGCGACAGCGCGCCGGTGTCCATGCCGATCGTCCGCGGCACCAGCGCGGCCCAGTCGACCTCGACGATCGCGTGGCCGCGCGGCTCGGTCGGACGCTTGCCCTTCTTGCCGCCCTTGCCCTTGCTCTTGCCGCCCCCGACCTTCTCCGAGCCCTCGCGCAGGATCGGCGTCGCGACGACGCCGGCGCCGCCGACCAGCCACTCCTCGAGGGCCAGCATCGCGCGGTGCGGCGTGCGCGGTCGCCCGGCCTCGCGTCGGCGCAGGATGCCGACCTGGGCCGCGCGCTCGGCGATGCGCAGCGTCTCGAACACCCGGTACGGGCTATCCTCGAGCGCGTCGGCCACCGTGCGGTGGCCGTCGAACAACCGCAGCACGCCGTGCACCTCGGTCGGCAAGGCCTTCGAGTAGACCTTCATGACCTCGCCGTCGTGCTCGTAGACCGCGGCCGGCGACAGCACGCCCGAGGCGGCGCGCAGATCGATCAGGAAGCGCTCGGCGCCGACCAGCAGCTCGTCGGAGCTCATCGGGATCTGCTGGCGCCGCACGACCAGCTCGTTGCGCAGCTCGAACCGGGCCTCGGTCCACAGGAGCAGCTGGTGCAGCGCGCCCTGCCCGTGGAGCCCGCCGACCTGCGCCGAGGTGACCTCGCCCTCGAAGAACCGGATCTCGCCGCGCCGCAGCCCGCGCAGCATCAGCAGCGTCCCGGTCGCGCCGATCGCCGCCAGCGCGCGCACCAGGTAGAACACGCCGAAGCTGTCCCCGAGATCGCCGTCCATCACCGAGCGGTTGCCCGGGCGCCGGCCGGCCAGGATCCGGCCGATCGTGACGACGTCGCGCACGAACGCCGGCCCGGTCATGACCGCGGTCGCGCCGGCCGACAGCGCCTGCTCACGCGAGACGCCGTTGCCGACGTAGAGGACCGGCGGCGCGCCGCGCGTGGCGCCGGCGGCGACGAGCCGCACGAGCATGTCGCGGGCCGCCTCGGCGCCCGCGGCGCCGGCGATCACGACGGCGGCGTGCTCGAGATCGGGCAGCACCGCCTCCACGTCGCCCGCGACCACCGGCATGCCCTCGCGCTCGAACCCCAGCCGCACGCCGTCGGCTGCGCGCGGATCGCCATGGACCACGATGACTTTGGGAGTATCGGTCATGACCTCGGAAACCGGCCTGGAGTATAACCACGGGGCCGGCGACCGCACTCGGGTTCGCGCGCAAAACCACCGCCGTCCGTCGACGACCCCCGTGCTCACCCTCGAGATCATCAGCGGCACCTCGCCCCGGCCCAGCTACGAGCTCGCGGCCGCGGTCGTGACCCTCGGTCGAGCCACCACCAACACCGTGATGGTGACCGACTACCACCTGTCGGGTGAACACGCCCAGCTCGTCCGCGACGGCGCCGGCTACCGCTTCCGCGACCTGCGCTCGACCAACGGCTCGGCGGTCGAGCGCGCCGGCGTCCGGACCACCGTCGACGGCAAGATCGGGCACGAGCTGGCGCTGGCGCCCGGCGACCTCCTGCTCCTGGGCGATCCCAAGAGCCCCGTCGTCATCCGGGTCGGGTTCGCCGAGACCGCGGCCGAGGAGCCGTCCGCTGGCGACGACGAGCTGGCCGATCGCCTGATCGCGTCGCGCTCGATCATCGACCTGCCGGCCGTGCGCGATCAGATCGAGCACGATCCCGGCAGCGCGCTGCGCATCTACAAGGCGCTGCAGCCCCTGTCGGGCCGGCTCGAGCACGCCGCGGTGCTCGAGGCCATCACCGAGGCCACGTTCGAGATCCTGACCCGCGCGACCCACGTGACGATCCTGCTGCGGTCCGAGGCCGACAAGGATCGCTTCACCCTGGCGACCCAGCGCGCCCGGCACGAGCAGCGCCCGAGCGACCCCGGCATCGATCCGATCCGCGCCAGCCGCGCGATCCTGCGTCGGGTGCTCACCGACCGCGCCGCGATCCTCACCGCCGACGCCCAGCACGAGATCTCGTCGTCCGAATCGATCATGGGCGGCCACATCAAGAGCGTGATCGCGGTGCCGCTGTGGCGCGGCGACGAGATCACCGGCCTGCTCGAGGCCGACCACCGCCAGGCCGCGGGCATGTTCGACGAGGGCGACCTCGAGGCGGCGCTCTTGATCGGCGCCCAGGCGGCGCTGGCGCTCGACAACGCCGGGCTGGTGTCGCGCCTCAAGCTGGCCGAGGAGCGCGCCCGGGGCGAGAACACCTACCTGAAGAAGCGCGAGGAGCGGCAGCGCTTCCCCAACATCATCGGCGACTCGCCGGCGATGCGGGCGGTGTTCAACCAGCTCGACAAGGTCATCGACACCCGCGCCACGGTCTGCATCGACGGCGAGACCGGCACCGGCAAGGAGCTGATCGCCTCGGCCATCCACTACAAGTCGGGCCGCAAGGACAAGATGTTCGTGGCCCAGAACTGCGCCGCGCTGCCGGAGAACCTGCTCGAGAGCGAGCTGTTCGGGCACAAGCGCGGCGCGTTCACCTCGGCGGACGCCGACAAGAAGGGCCTGTTCGAGATCGCCGACGGCGGGACGCTGTTCCTCGACGAGATGGGCGAGATGCCGCTGGCGCTGCAGGCCAAGCTCTTGCGGGTGCTGCAGGAGGGCACGATCCGCGCGGTCGGCGCCACCAGCGAGAAGCAGGTCGACGTCCGGATCCTGTGCGCGACCAACCGTGACCTCGCCGCCGAGGTCGAGAAGGGCCGGTTCCGCCAGGACCTCTACTACCGCCTGATGGTGTTCCCGATCCGGCTGCCGCCGCTGCGCGAGCGCAAGGAGGATATCCCGGCCCTGGCCCGTCACTTCCTGGCCCGCTACGCCGAGGAGTATCGGGTCGAGCTGACCGGGTTCACGCCCGAGGCGCTCGACGCGCTCACCACCTACGGCTGGCCCGGCAACATCCGCGAGCTCGAGAACGAGGTCCAGCGGGTCGTGATCCAGGCCGAGCCCGGCGTGCCCATCGAGGCCACGGATCTGTCGCCGCGGCTGCGCAAGATCGAGGGCACGGTCGCCAAGGCCCAGCCCAAGAAGGGCACGCTGCGCGAGATGATGGATCAGGTCGAGCGCTGGCTGATCACCGAGGCGCTCCGCGATCACAACGGCAACAAGACCCGGACCGCGGTGACGCTCGGCATCACCCGCGAGGGCCTGCACAAGAAGCTCGACAAGCTCGGCCTGTAGCGGCCCGGGCGCGCCAGGCCGACGGGCCGCGCGCCGATGACGGTCACCGTCACGGCGGGTCGTCGGGATCGGCCTGCATCGTGACGCGCGCGAGGCCGGCGCCGCGCAGCAGATCGAGCACCTCGACCACGCGCGCGTACGGCAGGTCCGACGACGACCGCACCATCGCCTCGGCGGTGTCGTCGGCCCGCGCGCGCGCCCGGGCCAGGTCGCGCAGCTCGTCGTCGGCGTACCAGGTCCCCGCGACGACCGCGCCGTCGTCGCGGACCTCGACCGTGAGCACGTCGTCGTCGTCCTCGTCCGGTGGCGGCGGCAGATCGATCGCCACGTCGCCCGCGCGCGCCTGGTGCGCCCGCGCCTCGGTCCGCGCGTACCGCTCGAGCGCGTCGCCGTCGTCGCGGTC
Organism: Myxococcales bacterium; assembly: GCA_016717005.1. Taxonomy (NCBI): domain Bacteria; kingdom Pseudomonadati; phylum Myxococcota; class Myxococcia; order Myxococcales; species Myxococcales bacterium. Next base: position 65,335 of record JADJUF010000007.1, read on the forward strand.
ACCGCTCGCGCCGCCGCCCGCGAGCAGGCCGATCGCCAGCGCCAGCCCGGCGATCCCGAGCGCGACGTACCCCGGCCAGCGCGCCGCGATCACGGCGACGCGCCGATCGCCAGCGCCAGCCCGGCGATCCCGAGCGCGACGTACCCCGGCCAGCGCGCCGCGATCACGGCGGCGCGCCGATCGCCAGCGCCAGCCCGGCGATCCCGAGCGCGACGGAGCCCGGCCAGCGCGCCGCGATCACGAGCCGCCGGCCGTGCCGATCGCCAGCTTGGTCAGCCCCGCCGCCTTGGCCCGCTCCATGATGTTCACGACCCGGCCGTGGACCGCGCCCTTGTCGGCCTGGAGCACGACCTGCGTGTTCTTGTCGCGCGTGAACGCGGCCCGGAACAGGTTGTCGAGATCGGCGTCGCGCACGATCTTGCCGTCGACGGCGAGGTCGCCCTCGACCGGGATGACCAGCACCAGGCTGGCCTTGGTGACGTCGATCTCCTGGGCCGCGCCGGTCGGGAGGCTGACGTTCAAGCCCGAGCGCTTCTCGGCCTCGACCTTCTCGCTGACCTCCTGGGCCTTCTTCTTGTCGTTGTTGGCCTCGGCCTGGACCGCGAGCGCCGACACCATGAAGATGATCACCATCACCAGGAACACGTCGGTGAGCGGCGTGATGTTGATCTCGGCGAACAGGCCGGCGCCGTCGTCGTCCTCGGCCGCCGCGTCGTCAGGCAGCTTGACGGCCATCGTCCTTGCCCTTGGCGGTGGTGCGGGTCCGGGCCTCGCCGTCGCCGACCTCGGTCGACTCGGGCGGCGCGTCGGTGAGCAGCTCGAGGAACTCGTCGGTCAGGAGCTTCAGCTCGGTGCCGATGCGCCCGGCCCGCTGGTTGAAGTAGTTGAACAGGATGACCGCCTCGACCGCGACCAGGATGCCGGCGGCGGTGACGACGAGCGCCTGGGAGATGGGCTTGGACACCATCCCCATCGTGACGACCTCGTCCTTCTTGAAGCTGCCCATCGCCGCCATGATGCCGATGACGGTGCCGAACAGCCCGACGAACGGGGCGGTCGCGCCGATCGTGCCGAGCATCCACAGCCGGGTGCGCAGGTCACCGGCGACCCGCTGGCGCTCGCGGTGGACCGCCGGGGCGAGGTGCTCGAGCTTGCCGCGCCCGAGGCGCTCGTAGCCGACCAGGAACACGTCGGCCAGCGGCGACGGCGACCGCTCGCACGCGCTCCGGCCCTCGTTGACCGCGCCGCGCACCAGGCACCGGTTGACCGCGTCGGCCAGGGCCCGGGCCCGGGTCGTGAACTGCCACTGGGCGATCGCCCGCTCGATGGCGACCGCCATGGCGACCACCGAGAACGCCACGATGAGCCACATCGCGTAGCCGCCATGGCCCATGAGCTCCCAGACCGAACTATCCATCTCGCAGATCCTGCGTCGTGGTCATGGCAGATGCAAGCTTGGACGCGGGCGACCCGGGTCGGGTTGCCCGGCCCCGCGGCTCACATCGGCGAGAACGGGGCGCGGTAGCCGTTTCCGTCGAAGTCGATGAACACCGGGGCCGCGAACGCCGTCGCCGGCACGCCGCCGGTCGACAGGATCGCGTCGACCTCGGCCGGGGTGCCGCTGACCAGGACCGGCAGCGTCGTGTCGTCGATCAGGTCGCCCTGGAGCAGCGGGAACACCGCCTTGGCGCCCCGGGCCCGGAACACCAGCCACGCGTCGGTGCCCGTGGCGCCGGTCATGCGCGGGATGTCGCCGACGTCGATCGTCACGGTCACGGTCGCGCGCAGGAACCGGGCGTTGCCCGGCCCCGGCACGGTCACCGACTGCACCGTCATCGCCTGCGGCGCCAGCGCCGCTGCGGCGCACGGATCCGTGGCCGGCAGCCCGCCCAGCGCCCGGGTGGTCCAGCACGCCACCGGGGTCAGCGCGCTGGTCACGCCGTCGGGCACCGGCGAGATCGGCGCGGCGTTGGCGAACACCTCGAGCGTGTCGACGTCGGCCCAGGTCGGCGACGTGACCGTCACCGTCAGCGTGACGGCGCCGCCGACCGCGGCGACCTGGCGCCCGATCGCCGGCATGCCGCTCGACGTGATCGCCATCATCGGTCCGTTGGTCACGACGATGTCGCGGGCGGTCTGGCTGCCCTCGAGGGTCTGCATGACCTCGTCGATGGCGCTGCCGTCGACCAGGGCGGCGCCGCTGTCGTCGGGCACGCGCACCATGTTGCGGGGTGACCGAGAAGCCGTTCCAGATCTCGAGCGCGTTGAAGCCGTCGTTCCAGAGCGACTGGTCGGGCAGGCGCAGCCACGAGTTGGGGACGCTGGCGCCGTTGAAGTCACCGTCGACGGTGCGGGTCGTGTAGTCGTACTTGAGGTTGGCGCGGTCGAAGTACTGCTGGAACGTGCCGAGCGCGCCGGTGCCGCGCGGGTGGTTGACCTCGACCACGCGCGCGCCGCGGGCCCGGGCCGCGCTGAAGATCTCGCCCGGCGTCATCGCGAAGCCGGCGCCGCTGCCGCGGCCCCAGTCGATCGCGCCGCCGTTGGCGTTGGGCAGCGGCGTCATCGGGTAGGCGTTGAAGTGGCCGTAGGCGAACGGCGTGACCTCGATGCCGGGCACGACCCGCAGCAGGTCGTCGGCGGCGAGGTTCTCGACGTACGGCTGCAGATCGCTGACCACGTCGTGGTCGGTGACCGCGAACAGCTCGACCCCGGCCGACAGCGCCGAGCGGACCCGCTCGTCGGAGCCGACCGGCGAGTCGGGCGAGCCGACCTGGTGGACGTGGAACTCGGCGGCGAGGTAGCCGGCGGTGTCGATGACGTGCTGCAGGTGCAGCGTGACCGAGCCCGACGCGGTCCCCGCGAACGGCGCCGACGTCATGCTCCACTCGGTGCCGCGCGACGCGTAGACCTTGTAGGTGCCGCCGGCCGGCAGGTACACCGGCGGATCGGCCAGGGTCCCGGTCGACGTGCCCTGGACCGCGTGCACCGACCGGACCACGCCGGCCAGGCGATCGTAGGTGTCCCAGACCCGCTTGTCGGGGAACGCCGGGTGAGTGCCGATGACGAGGACGCGGCCGGGGATGGTATTGCCGGTGGCGTCGTCGACGATCTGGTAGTCGAGCCGGACCGGGGCCGGGATGGCGAGCGCGCGGCCCGCGCCGGCCGGGGCCACGTCCGAGCGCCCGACGTCCTTGACCTCGGCCCGCAAGAGCAGCGCGCCCGCGGCCGGGACCTTGCCGGCGAACGCGCCGGTGGCGTCGACGTCCAGGTAGCTCAGCACGATGTCGGTGTCCTCGATCGTGCCGTTGCCGTTGTCGTCGAGGAAGACCCCGACCCGGGCGCCGGGCGCGGGCGCGGCGTCGGAGTACGCGACGGTGCCCGAGACGTCGGTCAGGCTCTCGCCCTTGCCCGCGCGCCAGGCCTGGTCGACGTCCTCGGCGTCGGTGCCGAGCACCACGTCGACCCGCTGCAGCTTGCCGGCCTTGGGGGCGAGCACGAGCTGGTAGGTCGGGATGTCGAAGATGTCGAGCAGGTTCTCGGCGCCGAACAGCACGATCGAGACGCCGGCGATGATGAAGCCGGCGCTGCGGGTCGCGTCCTCGAACCGCGGCACGATGCCGTAGGCCGGGCCCGGGCCCTGGTAGACCACGTAGTCGATCGGCGCCGGCTCGGACAAGGACGCCAGCGCGCCGATGCCCGCCCGCTCGAAGCCGCGGCCGTTGGACCAGGCCTCGGTCTCGCCGCCGGTGTCGTTGAGCATGCCGAACGGCGCCGACACCTTGAGCGTGGTGCCGTTGAACACCGACCAGTACACCTCGAGCTCGGTCGCGCCCGGCTGCAGGATGTACGTGGTCGCGCAGTCGAGGTTGTCCTCGATGTCGGGGTTGATGTCGTCGTTGATCGGCAGGATGCCGATGCCGCGCATGTTGATGAAGTCGTTGTTGCCCGACGTGCCGATCGCGCGGACCACGGCGGCGCCGCCGGCCGAGCCGTCGGCGACGATCTCGAGCCGGGTGTGCTCGCAGGTGCGGCCGGCCTTGTAGATCATCGACAGCTCGCCGAAGTGATCGGGCAGCGGCTGGCCGTCGACGATCAGCGCCGCGTCGATGACGTTGCCGCCCTGGGGCACGACCCCGAGCACGCGCGCGGGCGCGCTGATGACGAAGCGCGCCCGGTCGTTGCGCAGGTAGAAGTCGCCGATCTGCCCCTGGGCCGCGGGCCCGGTGAGCAGCTCGCCGGCGGTGGCCGCCGTGATCTCGCCGGTCCACACGCCCTGGGCGCCGCCGGTGGGCGGCAGCGGCGGATAGAAGTCCTCGAGCGAGGGACCGCTCGATCCGTCGTCGCCGCAGGCGACCGCAAACACGAGGGCGCACAGCCCCCCGACGCGAAGCATGCTCATCGCGGCAGCGTACTCCAAGCCGTCTCGATCCCGTCACCGAACCGACACCGAGGTGGGACGGACGCGTGACCGCCGCCACGCCTTGCGGACCGCCGCAAAGGCTGCTCAAGTCGGCCCATGCCACGCATGGTCAAGTGCCAGAAACTAGGCGGCGAACACCCGGGCCTACCCTACAAGCCGTTCGCCGACGCGCTCGGCCAGCGCATCTTCGAGAGCATCTCGGCCGAGGCCTGGCAGCAGTGGGTCGAGTTCTCGAAGAAGCTCGTCAACGAGTAACGGCTCGATCTCACGCTCAAGAAGTCCCACGAGGTCCTCAAGGAGCAGTGCGAGCAGTTCCTGTTCGGCGAGGGCGGCGCGCTGCCGCCGGACTACGTGCCCGAAAAATCCTGACCCGCCGACGCGCCGTCAGGGCCTGAGCCGCCGGGGCCGCTCCGCGCCCAGACCACGCCCCGAGCCCCGACGACACCGACGCCGGCCCCCGCGGCGCGGTGGCGGTGTTCGACGCGATCCCGGCGCTGGCGGCCCGGGTGCCCTGGGTCCGCCTCGGCCAGTGGCCGACCCCGGTCGAGCGGATCGCCGGCCCCGGCGAGATCTGGGTCAAGCGCGAGGATCGGACCGCGGCCAGCTACGGCGGCAACAAGGTCCGCACGCTCGAGGCCGTGCTCGGGCGCGCCCGCGCGGCTGGCGCCACGCGCATCTGGGCGACCGGCGCCTACGGCTCGAACCACGTCGTCGCGACGCTGATCCACGCGCCCGCCGCGGGCCTGACCGGCGGCGCGCTGCTGTTCCCGCAGCCGCCGAGCGCGCCGGCCCTCGCCAACGCGCGCGCGATCATCGCCGCGGACCCGGCCTTCGCGCTGATCTCGTCGGTGGCGCTCTTGCCCCTGGCGATGCGACGGCTGCGGCGCCAGCCCGGCGCCTACGTGATGCCGCCCGGTGGCGCGACGCCCGAGGGCGCGCTCGGCGCGCTGTCGGCGGCGTTCGAGCTGGCGAGCCAGGCCCGGGCCGGCGCGCTGCCGTGGCCGCAGGTCCTGGTGGTGCCGGTCGGCAGCGGCTGCACCACCGCGGGCCTGCTGGCAGGTCTCCACCTCGCCCACCACCTCGGCCTGGCGCCGCCGCCGCCGAAGGTCCACGCGGTGCGCGTGACGCCGTGGCCGGTGACCAGCCGCTGGCGCCTCGCGCTCCTGGCCGCGCGCACGGTCGCGCTCGTCGACGACCTGCGCGGGCGCGCGAGCGGGATCGGCGCGGTGGCCCTGCGGCGCTCGCTGGTCGTCGACGGTCGGTTCCTCGGCGCCGGGTACGGCCACCTCACCGCCGCCGGCGAGGCCGCGGCGGCGCGCCTGGCGACCGCCGGGCTGCCGGCCGTCGACGGGGTCTACGCGGCCAAGGCCGCGGCCGCCCTGCTCGACCTCGCCGACCGAGGCCACGCCCCGCTGCTGTTCTGGCTGACCAAGTCGTCGACGCCCCTGCCCCAGCCCACCGGCGACCAGCTCGCGCGCGCGCCGGCGGTCCTGCGCCGCTGGCTCGGCGCCTCCGCTACTTCGAGTTGACCGAGTCCTCGAGCGGCGAGTCGGGCTCGGTCGCGACGTTCTTGGCCTTCGCCGGCTGCTTGGCGCGGCGGGCCTGATCGACGTAGGCCTTGCAGCTGCGCACCGCCCGGTCGTTGGCGACGGCCGACGCGTAGTAGTCCGGCGCCTTGCGCGCGATCTCGGCGCCGATCTGGCCGGCGTCGGTGCAGCGGCCCTGGTTCACCAGCTTGACCATGCGCGCGTGCTGATCGCGGGCCCAGGCGAGCATGGCGTCGTCGGTGGACCGCTTCGGCACCGCCGCCGTGGGCGCGTCTGCCGGCGGCTGGGCCAGGCCACCGCCGCCGCTGGCGATGGCCTGCTTGCCGACCGGGGCCGCGGCGCCGGTCGCGACCGACTCGTTCGCCGGCGCGCCGTCGCCGTCCTCGGCGTTGCGGAGCGCGACGTTCTCGCCGCGCGCGGCCTTGTCGACCTCGAGGAAGGCGTTGTCGGCGCCCTTGGTCGCGGCGCCGCGGGCCACGCCCGTCGAGCCGGTGCCGCCGGTGGGCTTGGCCGCGCGGGTCGCGTCCTTGGCCGACTCGCGCTCCTTCTTGAGCGCGCGGCCGTCGAGCTTGGCGGTGAGCCCCTCGACCTCCGCGCCCTGGGCCCGGCCCTCATCGGCGGCCGCCGCGGGACCGCGCTCGTCGAGCGTGACCGCGTAGCCGTCCGCGGCGCCCGGGGCCGCCTGCACCGGCGGCGGCGGCGCGATCGCCGGCGCGGCGCTCGAGACCGTCGGCGCCGGCGGCTGCACGACCTCGAGGGTCCCGCGCCGCATCATCAACGTGCCCGCGCCGATCACGATCAGCATCGCGGCGGCGGCCGACATCGCCGGGTGAGCGGCGATGGGCCGGAACAGGCCGGCCAGAAATCCGAACACGCCGCCCGCGGCGATGCGCGGCGCCGGTGCGCGGCGGGCCGCCTCCTGGATCAGCCGCGCCGAGATCGCGCTGGGCGGCTCGGCGGCGCCGAGGAACTCCCGGGCGCCGTGGTCGACCAGCAGCGCGCGGGTGCTGCGCAGCCCGTCGAGCGTGGCCCGGTCGGCCGGATGGCTCGCGAGGTGAGCGTCGAGCCGGGCGCGGTCGTCGCCGTCGAGCTCTCCGTAGAGAGCGCCGATCAGCAGCGCGTCGATGTCCAGGCGGTCGCCCATGGCTCTTGGTCCTTATACTACGTCGGGTGAGATTTGCCTCCGACGCGAGACCGGGCCACGAGCACACTACGTTAGCTGACGCGGACTTCGCCGCGCTTTGCGTGTGCCTCGTGACGGTTCGTCGTCGGTACGAGTACACACGCAGGAGCTGACACGGCGATCTATCGATTCGCTGTCCCCCGCCGCCGCCACTGCCCAACCACTTGAATTCGTATCACTTACCGATGGGGGCGCGCCGGGATAGGCGCGCGCTCCGCTCACGGGTTCGTCGGGGCGGCCGCCGGCGGCTCCGGCTGACACGACCACAGCACGTCGTCGATCACCCAGCCGTCGTTGCCGCACACCGCGGCCGAGGCGTTCGCCGCCTGGGACTGCGTGGTCGCCAGGGCGAACGCCGAGCCGTGCTGGTGCCGGTGCGCGCGCTTGGTCCCGGGCGCGCAGGTCACCGTCCAGCTGACCGAGCACGCCACCGCGACCTCGCAGGTGTTCGCGATCACGAGGTCGACTGACTCGTCGACCCGGTCGACCTGCTCGAAGCTGGTGCAGTCCGCGATCGACGCCCGCGGCGCGCGCGCCTTCTTCTTCTTCCTGTCGGCGAGGGCGGGCTGAGCGGCGAGGGCGAGCACGAGGGCGCACGCGGCGCCTCGCGCCCAGCGGTTGGGCTGCGACATGACATTTCCTCCGGGCCGAGGGCGAGCGGGCGCGACGGACCTCCGGCGCGCGCCGTCGCCGCGATCGCCGCGCCCTCGCCGTCACCGGCTCGAAGGGCGCCGCGTCATCGTCGGCACGTCTCCATGACACCAGCCCGCGCGGTCGGTTTCGTTTTTCTGCGGGCGGGTTACCGTCGCGCCATGACCAGCCCCGACCCGCTGTCGCTGTACCGCCCCGACGCCCTCGCCGGCCACGTCGCGATCGTCACCGGCGGCGCCACCGGCATCGGCCGGGCGATCGCCCGCGGGTTCGCGCGGCTCGGGGCCGACGTGTGCATCGCCAGCCGCAAGGCCGACGTGCTCGAGCGCGCGGCCGCCGAGCTGTCGACCGAGACCGGCCGCGCGGTCCTGGCCGTGCCCGCGGACGTCCGGAACCCGGACGACGCCGCGCGGGCCGTCGACGCGACCGTCGCGCGGTTCGGCAAGCTCGACACCGTCGTCAACAACGCCGCCGGCAACTTCCTGGCCCCGGCGGCGACGTTGTCATCCAACGGCTTCCGCACCGTCGTCGACATCGACCTGGTCGGCACGTTCCACATGTGCCGGGCCGCGTTCGCGGCGCTGACCGCCAGCGGCGCCGGCGCGATCATCAACATCACCGCGACGCTCCACTACCACGGCACCCCGCTGCAGCTGCACGCGTCGGCGGCCAAGGCCGGCGTCGACGCGCTGACCCGCAACCTCGCGGTCGAGTGGGGCGGCGCCGGCATCCGGGTCAACGGCATCGCGCCCGGGCCGATCGCCGACACCGAGGGCATGCGCCGGCTGGCGCCCGGCGACGCCGCGGCCCGGGCGCGGACCGGCATCCCCCTGGGCCGGTTCGGCACCACCGACGAGATCGCGGCCGCGGCGGTGTTCCTGCGCTCGGGCGCCGCCAGCTGGGTCACCGGGACCGTGCTGGTGGTCGACGGCGGCCACTGCGTGAACCAGCCGATGATGTTGATGACCAGCCCGCCGAGCGCGCCGACCGGGTGATCGAAGGCCGCTTACGGCGCCGAGGCGCGCCAAGGGCATGACCGGGCGCGAGCGATCAACTCGCCAGTGATCCTGGCAACTTGCACGATTGCGCGGGACCGACGCGTTTTGACGTAACCGACCCGAACCGATCGCGCACCATCTGAGCGGTGACTCAGGCCGCCTACCTGGAGGACGTCAACCTGGTCGAGCGCTGCCTCGGCCGGGTCAGCGGCGCCCAGGAGGCCGCGGCGCGGGATCTGTTCCGGCGCTACCGCGGCCGGGTCCACGCCGCGCTGTTCCGCATCCTCGGCGGCAACGCCGACATGGAGGACCTGCTGCAGGAGACCTTCGTCCAGGTGTTCGCGTCGCTCAAGTCGTGGCGGGCCGAGGCCAGCCTCGCCACCTGGATCGATCGCATCGCGGTGCGCGTGGCCTACCGGGCGATCGGGCGCCGCCGGGCCCGGCCCGAGCACCTCGCGCTCGACGGCGAGACGCCCGAGGTGGTGGTCGCCACCGACGGCCCGGCCGCGGTGCTCGCCAAGGACGGCGTGCGCCGGCTCTACGCCGCGCTCGACCGCCTGCCGCCGGCGGCCCGGGTCGCGTTCGCGCTGCACGAGATCGACGGCCGCTCGATGGCCGAGGTGGCCGAGGTGACCAACGCCACCGTCACCGCGACCAAGCTGCGGGTGTGGCGGGCCCGGCGCACGCTCGAGGCCGCGGCCGCCAGGGACCCGGTCCTGCGCGAGTTCCTGCGCGACGACGGAGGAGCCCGATGAGCCTGCGCGAGCGCGTCGTGGTCGAGGACCTGGAGCCCGAGGCGTGGCGGCACCTCGAGCAGCGGGTGGTCGCGCGCGTCGGCGACGCGGTCGCGACCCCGACGCCGCGGCGGTGGTGGCCGGCCCTGGCGGCGGTCGCGGCCGCGGCCGCCGTGGTCGTGGCGATCGTCGCCACCCGCGGCACCACCGCGCCGGCCCGGCCGATGGTCGTCGCCGCCGACGGCCGCGGCGCCCACGTCGATCTGGGCGACGCCGTGATCGACGCCGAGCCCGGGACCCGGTCCGAGGGGACGCGCCCCGACGGCGGCGTCCGGATCGCGCTGGCGACCGGCGCGATCGCGCTCGAGGTCGCGCCCCGGCGCGGCCGCCCGCCGCTGTGGGTGGTCGCCGACGACGTGACCGTGCGGGTGATCGGCACCGCGTTCACCGTGCGTCGCGCGCCGGCGATCGAGGTCGCGGTCAGCCACGGCGTGGTCCAGGTCGAGCGCGGCGGCGCGCTGGTCGCGGTCCGCGCCGGCGAGCGCTGGTCGACCGCCGACGGCGTGGTCGCGGTCGCGCGCGCCGCGAACGCGGGCGCGGGCACGGGCGCGGGCGTCGGCCCGGCCGGCACCATCGGCGCCACGACGCCGGGCGCGGGCCTCACCACCGGGCCCGGGGTCGCGTTCGACCCCCTCGCCGAGGCCCACGTCGCCGCGGCCCCGCCGACCTCGCCGACCGCCCCGCCCCCGCCTGCCGTCGCCACCGGCCACGACCACCCGCGCCCGGGGCGGCCGCGGCCACCCACGCCGCCCGCCGACGCCGCCACCGATCTGCGCCGCGCGCTGGCCGCGCAACCCGTCGCGGCCGCGCCGCCGACCACCGCGACCACGGCCGCCGCCGCGATCGCCGAGTTCCAGCGCGCGTCGGTCACCAGCCGCGGCGCCGCCGCCGCGAGCGCGCAGTGGGGCCTGGCCCGCACCCAGTGGTCGTCCGGCCGCGCCCGCGACGCGCTGCGCAGCCTCGACGGCTACCTGCGGCGCTTCCCGACCGGCGCCGAGTCCGACGCGGTGCACTGGCTGCGGCTCCGGCTGCTGTGCGCGCGCAGCTTCGACGACACCTGCCGCGCCGCCGCCCACACCTACGCCGACCGCACCACCGACCCGACCCGCCGCGCCCTCGCCCTCCGCGTCACCGACACCCGCTGAGCGTCACGGCGCCGCGACGACCCCGTCGCGATCACGGCACCAGCGGCGGGCCGATCGGCGCCGCCGGCGGCTGGGCCGGGTTCCAGATGATCGCGCTCTGGTACTGGTTCGAGTCCATCAGCGCGAACCCCACGAACAGCGCCGCCGCCAGGATGCCGCCGGCGACCATGACGCTGTGGAACAGCTTGTCGTAGCGCAGGTGCATGAAGAACAGCAGCACCAGCGTCGCCTTGACCGCCGCGATCGCCATCGCCAGCGCGAGGTTGTAGCTCGCGCCGAGGTCGATCTTGGTGGCGCCCACCGTGATCACGGTGAGGACCATCAGGATGCCCCAGGTCCCGAGCAGGACCCGGACCGGGGCGACGTGGGACAGGCCGTGCTCGTGGTCGTCGTGGTGTGCGTGGTCAGCCATGGTGGGCTCCGATGGAGGCAGCGCGCCAGCGCGGCGCGGGGTGAGGTTCGACTCGGGGACCCGGCTCAGTGGATCAGGTACAGGAGCGGGAACAGGAAGATCCAGATCAGGTCGACGAGGTGCCAGTACAGCGCCGCGTAGTCGATCGGGCCGAAGTACTCGGGCGTGAAGTCGCCGCGGATCGCGCGGATCAACAGCCAGATGAAGACGAACACGCCCACCAGCACGTGGATGCCGTGGAGCCCGGTCATCGCGAAGTAGATGCTGAAGAACATGTTGGTGTGCTCGGGCGGCGGGCCGCTCGCGAACAGGTGATCGCGCTCGTGCTTGGTCGGCTTCGTGCTCGGCGCGAAGGTCCGCGCGCCCGCCGCCGGCGCGTGGACCGGATCGGCGAAGGCGTCGGCCGGGCCCGCGGGCGCCGCCGGCGCGGCCTCGCACGAGACCTCGACCTTGTCGTGGTGGTGGCCGTGATCACCGAACTGCACCAGCGCGGCCGGGCCGGCCGGGCAGACGTAGTGGTTCTCGACCAGATCGAAGCACGGGAACCCCTTCGGGCGGCTGTGCGGATCCTCGCCGTCGCGCTCGCAGGCGCCGATGCCGACCCCGTTGGCCGAGACCTGGCACGAGCCCTGGATGCCGGGGCGATCCGGCTCGAGATCGTAGTTGCCCTCGAGGCAGCCGCTCGCGGCCTTCTTGGCGCCCGCGTCCCACTCGACCGACGACCGGACGCCCGGGCAGTTGTTGCCCTTGTTGAGCAGGTGGTTGCCGGCCGACGCGACGCACGGGTCGAAGTACTTCCCCCACAGGATGTGCTCGTGGATCTTGTGCGTGTACTCGATCGTCTTGATGCCGAGGAACCCGAGCGCGCACACGATCGTGATCGCGAGGCACGCGATCAGGCCCTTGCGCTGGTTGAGCTGCGCGCACCGCACCGCCCACGCCGCCGACAGCGACGACACGATCAGCACCGCGGTGTTGATCGCGCCCCACTTCACGTCGAGGTAGTGGTGGGCGTAGGCGTAGATCTCGGGGTGGTGGTGGCGGTACAGGATGTACGCGACGAACAGCGCCGAGAAGAACAGGATCTCCTGGACCAGGAAGAACCAGATCCCGAGCTTGCCGGCGTCGAACTGGTGCTGGCCGTCGTCGTAGTGGTGCTGGATGAACCGCGAGCCGTGGTGGCCGTGGTCGTCGTGGTCGTCGTGGTGCTCGTCGTGGCTGGGCTGGCTCATGCGCCCCTCGGCAGGCTACGGAGGTGGATCGAAGCGGGGATCGACGTCGGCATCGGTCAGTGGTCCGCCGGCGGCTTGGCGCCGGTCCGCGGCTTGCGCACGAACCCGCCCTCGGGGAGCTCCTCGAGGTCGTCGTAGTTGTAGAGCTCGTGCAGCTCGGGCGGCTCTGGGAAGTTGAACACCGTCGGCGGCGTCGGCGCGTCCCACTCGAGCGTGGTGCCGCCCCACGGGTTCTGCGGCGCCTTGGTGCCGTACTTGAGCGACCACATCAGGTAGCAGACCACCGAGAACAGCGACAGGCCGAGGATGAAGGCCCCGACCGTCGACAGCTGGTGGAAGATCTTGAACTCGGGGTCGTAGTCCCAGTAGCGGCGCGGCATGCCGCGCGAGCCCATCACGAACTGCGGCAGGAACGTCAGGTTGAACCCGATGAAGACGCCGACCGCGGCGATCTGGGCGACCCGCTCCGGGTACATCTTGGCGGTCAGCTTCGGCCACCAGTAGTGCAGCGCGCCCACGAACGCGATCAGCGTCGAGCCCATCATCACGTAGTGGAAGTGGGCCACGACGAAGTAGGTGTCGTGGAGCTGGACGTCGATCGACAAGATCGCCAGGAAGATGCCGGTCAGGCCGCCGATCGTGAACATGATCAGGAACGACAGCGTGTAGAGCATCGGCGTCTGCAACCGGATGTCGCCCTTGTAGAGGGTCGAGGTCCAGTTGAAGACCTTGATGGCCGACGGGATGCCGACCGAGAACGTCAGCGCCGAGAACACCATGTTGGCGAGCTTCGACTGACCCGACACGAACATGTGGTGGCCCCAGACGAGGAACGAGAACAGCGCCAGCGCGATGCTCGAGTACGCGATGAAGCGGTAGCCGAAGATCGGCTTGCGCGAGAAGGTCGTGATCATCTCGGAGATCACGCCCATCGCCGGGACGATCATGATGTAGACGGCCGGGTGCGAGTAGAACCAGAAGAAGTGCTGGAACAGCACCGGGTCGCCGCCCAGGGTCGGGTCGAAGATGCCGATGTGCATGAAGCGCTCGACGAAGAGCAAGAGGAGCGTGATGCCGAGCACCGGCGTCGCCAGCACCTGCATCAGCGCGGTCGAGTACAGCGCCCACAGGTTGAGCGGCATCTGGAACCAGCCCATCTGCTTGGGCCGGAACTTGTGGATCGTCACCAGGAAGTTCAGGCCGGTGAAGATCGACGAGAACCCCAGCACGAACGCGCCCATGACCGCCGGGATGACCGCGGTCTTGGTCTCGAGGCTGTAGGGCGTGTAGAACGTCCAGCCGGTGTCGAGGCCGCCGGACGCGACCGACACCAGCAGCAGCGTGGCGCCCAGGCACCACAGGTAGAAGCTGGCGAGGTTGAGCTTGGGGAACGCCACGTCGGGCGCGCCCAGCTGGATCGGCAGGACCATGTTGCCGAGCGCGGCCGGGATGCCTGGGATGATCACCAGGAACACCATCACGGCGCCGTGCAGGGTGAAGAACTTGTTGTACATGTCCTTCCCCGCGATGGTCTCGCCCGGCGACCACAGCTCGGCGCGGACCAGGAGCGCGAAGGCACCGCCGAGGAGCAGCGCCCCCAGGATGCCGAACAGGTACATCATCCCGATCCGCTTGTGATCGAGGGTGAAGAGCCAGCTCTTCAGCCCCTTGGTCGCGGTCAGGTAGGAAGCGTTGGTATCGACGGCGGCGGACATGTCGGCCTCGCTACTTGAGCGTCTTGAAGTACTCGATCACACCCTCGATCTCCTTCGGGGAGAGCGGCGTGACCGGCATGCTCGGCGGGAAGCCGGCGTGGATCTGGGACGTGGGGGCCTCGATCGAGCGCTTGATGTAGGCCTCGTCCATCTTGACGGTGCCGCCGCCCTCGAGGGGGATGTCGGTGCCGAACGAGCCCTTCCAGGTCGGGCCGATGCGCGGGCTGCCGTCGATCGAGTGACAGGCGATGCAGCCCTTCTTCTCGTAGATCGAGGCGCCGAGCTTGTCGCCCGACAGCGCCGCCTTCTTGGCGTAGGCGTCGGCCAGGTACTTCTCGTACATGCCGGGCGCGTGCACGACGACCTTGGTCTTCATCTGCGAGTGGTCGGTGCCACAGTACTCCGTGCAGTAGACGCGGTAGACGCCCGGCTTGGTGGCCTGGAACCACAGGTACGTGTAGCGGCGCGGCACCACGTCCTGCTTGACCCGGAACACCGGGATGAAGAACGAGTGCAGCACGTCGCGCGAGGTCATCACCAGCTTCATCGGCTGATCGACCGGCGCGTGCAGGGCGTTGTCCTCGAGGCCGTTGTAGTACCGGAAGCTCCAGTTCCACTTCGAGCCCTCGACGTAGACCACGTTCTCGGCGCGCGGCTCGGGGACGGTCACGTTCTGCAGGTAGGTGCGCCAGCCGTAGACGAACAGGATCACGCAGATGATCGTCGGGATGACCGTCCAGGTGATCTCGAGCGCGTCGCTGTGCGACGGCGACGGCTGCGCCTTGTGGCCCGGCCGGTGCCGGTACTTGATGACCAGGTAGATGATCGCGCCGGTGATCGCGAAGAAGAAGAACGCCGACATCCCGATCATCGCGATGTAGAGCATGTCGGGGCCGTGGGCCCCGGTCGACGCCGACGGCGGCAGCCAGTAGTTGCCGTTGTGCTCGTACTTCGCGTCCTTGATGTCGCCGACGAGCACCTCCCACCACGGCGTGGCGCCGGGCGCCTCGGCGGCGGGCGCGGGCGCCGCGGGAGGCGCAGGCGGTGCGGCCTGATCGGGCGCCGCCGCCGCGGGATCGGGCGCCGCCGCCGCGGCCGCAGCCGCGGTGGGATCGGGCGCCGCCGCCGCCGCGGGATCGGGCGCCGCCGCAGGTGCGGGGTCGGGCGCGGCCGCGGCTGGCGCGGCCGCGGGATCGGGCGCCGCCGCGGGCGCGGGGTCAGGGGTGGCAGGGGCCGCCGGCGCAGGTTGCGCCGCGCTCGAGACCGCGAGGCCGGCGAGGAGCGCGAGCGGCAGCAGCGTCTTCGTGACGATCTTCATTATAGCTTCACTCCAGGTCGGCGGCGGTTCCGCGCGACCAGCACGCCCGCGACGGTGGCGCCGAGGACGAGAAACATCAGGGCCGCAAACTTCATCACGGTCCCGCCCCAGCGATGGCTGTTGGCCTTCGCGTCCCAGTGCAGGCACGCCATCACGAACCCGGTCGCGCTCGACGGCTCCGCCAGCCCGGCCCGGGTGATGGTCTCGTCGAGCTCGTCGGGGACGACGTCGACGCCGTGGATGTATCGGGTGACCACGCCGGACGGCGCCAGCGCGATCGTCACCGCGGGGTGCGCGTACTCGCGCTGGGTCTCGATGTAGCGGTAGCCGAAGCCCACCGCCTCGGCGACCCGATGGATCTGGCGATCGTCGTCGGGCTGCTCGGCGACCAGGAACCTCCACCCGTCCGGCTCGACCTTGGCGCCGAGGTCGGCGAGCGCCTCGAGGTAGTGCCCGCGGGTGCGCGCGGCCTCGGCCGGCGCCTCGTCGGGCGCGAGCACGATCGTCACCAGCTGGACCTGCCGGCCCAGCACGAACCGACTGGCCGCGAGCGCCTTGACCAGGCCGTTGAGCTGCAGGCTGCACAGCGACGGGCAGTTCGAGTAGTTGAACGTCAAGAGCGTCGGCAGATCCCCCGCCAGCACGGCGCGCAGGGTGGTCGGCCGACCGTCGGCGTCGCGGAAGCGCGCGTCGAGCGGCACCACGGCGCCGAGCCGCTCGTCGACCTTGATCGCCTCGGTCAGGGCCGCGGGCGGCCGCGCCAGCTCGGACTCGCCCGAGGGACGGCCCGGCGCCAGCTGCGCCGAGGCTGCGCGGGCCAGCCCGAGCAGGGCCACGCCTGCGACGACGATCGTGAGCGAGCGAGACAACATCGTGCGCTATTACCGTGAGCCGCTCGCCGCGGGAACGGTCGGCGTTGTCGCAGGGGCCGGCGCCGCGGCGGGCGTGGGCGTGGCACCGTCGGCGGGCGTGGGCGTGACACCGTCGGCGGGCGCCGGGGTCGCGCCGTCGGCGGGCGCCGGCGGATCGACCGGCGGATCGACCGGCGGCGGCGCGCTGTGGCCGATCGGCTGCGGCGCCGACAGGTTCTGCGGGCGGCCGAACGCCGGCTTGATCGTCGTGAACTCCGACCGCGACACCGCCGGCACCAGGTTGGCCGGATCGACCGCGACGTCGCGGAGCACGAGCTGCTTGGCCGTGTCGATCGGCACCACGTACAGCTGCGTGCCGTTGGGCGCCTTCGGGCCCAGCCGCGGCTCGGTGATCTTGCCGATCTGCTCCGCCTTGAGGGTCTTCTTGGTCTCCTCCTGGCGGCCGAACTGGGCCGTCTGGTCGACCCGCGACGACTCGTTCAAGTAGATCGCCTCGATCCCGATGATCGACAGGTACACGACCGCCGCGCCCGCAAAGCCGACGGTGGCGATGCTGACGGTGTTGAGCTTGTCAGGGTTCTTCTTCTCGCCGTGGGCGCTCATAACAACCTCGATGGTGCAGTCGTTCGCTCGGTATCAACAACACCGCGCGCAGGAGTCAGGAGTCAGGAGTCAGGAGTCAGGAGTCAGGAGTCAGGAGTCAGGAGTCAGGAGTCAGGAGTCAGGAGTCTCTAGGCTTCCGAGTCCGCCCCACCGCGCGGGGCCATCAGTCTGATCGTTTCGGGAGGGGGGCCCCACCGTTTGGGGTCGGGAGTCTCGCGTCTTGGAGGGGGGCCCCGTCGGGGCTTGCCCCCGGCGGGGGGAGGGCTGGCGACAGCCCTCCAAGGAATTCAGTAGTTCTCGAACCCGAGGCACGCGCCCAGGGTCGGGTCGTTGACCGGGACCAGGTTGCCCTTCATCGAGCGCCCGACGCCGGCCAGCCACAGGCCGATCAGCGCGAACAGCAGGGTGAGATCCATGAAGTGGAACCCGACCTTGTACATCTCGGGATCGCCCTGGAGCGGCCCGCGGTTCCAGCCGGCCTCCATCGTCCAGGTCTGGTTCGGCATGATGTTCCAGTACAGATCGATGTAGTGGAAGACGAGCTGCCACACCGCGAAGAACGCGAGCAGCGGCAGGATGCGCTTGGTCCACCGCGTCACGAGGGCGGTGTACGGGAACGCCCAGTGCCCGACCAGGACCAGGATGCTGACGATCTGCCAGCCGCCGAACAGCCGGTACGTGTACCAGACCGTCTCCTCGGGCATGTTGCCGTACCACTGCAGCATGAACTGCGAGAAGCCGGTGTAGATCCAGAAGAACGTCCATCCGAACATGTACTTGCCGATGTCGTGGTAGTGCTCGACGGTGATCGAGTGCTGGAGCCGGCCGCTGCGCTGGATCGCCATGCTCATCAGCGCCAGCGTGCAGTAGGTCGCGAGCATCGCGCCCGAGAAGTAGTTGACCGAGTAGATGGTCGAGAACCACATCGGCTGCAGCGTCATGAAGAAGTCCATGACCGCGAACACGGTGGTCAGCGAGTAGATCAGCACCGCCAGCCCCGACCAGACGCGCTGCTTCTCGGCGCGGCCGTTGTCGCCCTCGGTGTCCGACGCCAGGCTCTGCTTGCGGAACCACGTCGACATGACGATGTAGACCGCGAAGAAGAAGGCGTAGCGACCGGCGAAGAACACCGGATCGAGCCACCCCAGCTTGTTGTGCATGTGGTGGTGCAGCGGGTGGTTCGGGTCGTGGAGCTGGTGGACGTTCCAGAAGTAGAGCTGCTCGCTGCCGGCCAGCACCGGGATCAGGAACACGAGGCCCAGGATCGCCACGAGCGGGAAGGCGCCGGTGATGAACTCGGCCTGCCGGCGCAGCACGATGCCCCACTTGGCGCGGGCGAGGTGGTGGACGATCACGAAGAACAGCGAGCCGACGCAGATCGAGAACACGAACGACCACGCCGTCAGGTAGGCGTGGAGGAAGTGCCGCCAGTGGTCGCCCTTGTTGGCGCCCAGCGCGATCGAGATGCCGAGCAGGACGGCGCCAGCGGTGGCGCCGACCTTGAACATCTGACCGCCGAACTTGTCGGCCTTGATCTTCTCGTCGGGATGAAGCTTCTTGGTCGCGCTCATGGCTGCCTCACCGGACCTGGGCGCCGGCCGGGAGTTCGGCCTGGGTCGCGTTCTGGCCGCGCTGCAGGGCGCGGACGTACAGGAGAATGGCCCACCGATCCCGGACCGGGACCTGGGCGGCGTAACCCATCATCGTGTTGTAGCCGTTCGAGATCGTGTTGAAGAGCTGCCCGTTGGGCATCTTGATCACGACCGAGTCAGACGAGACCAGGTTGCGCGCCTCCCAGGCGCCGCCGCGCAGCGCGACCCGCTCGGGCACGACGCCGTGGCCGGCGCCGTCGAAGCCGTGGCACGGCGCGCAGTAGATGTTGAAGCGCTCCTGGCCGCGATCGAGCAGCTTGGCGTCGACCTCGAGCGTCGTCGGCAGCTCGGTGATCCACTGGCCGTCGCGCAGGCCGCGGTAGTAGGCGTCGTCGGCGTTGAGGCTGCCGCGCGCGATCGTGCCCTCGATCTCGCCGCGGTTGGCGCGGCCGTCGGCGAACTCGGCGAAGGCCTGGTCGCTCTTGGCCTTGGGCTGGAAGTCCATGTCCGAGAAGACGTGCCAGTGCGGGTCGCTCGACTTCGAGGCCCGGGCCTTGAAGGCCAGCGCGAACGGGATGATCGCGACCACGGTGGCGACGGTCATCGCGCCGTAGATCCACTTGGGCACGGTCCGGGCCTCGGGCCGCGTGTCGACGTGGCACTCCTCGACGTGGGTGGCGCCGGCGGCCACGAGGAGCTGCTTGGTCTGCTCGAGCTCGAAGCGCTGGTCCGAGGCCTCGATGCCCAGGAACATGCCGTCGTCGGTGACGCGCGCGAATCGATCGAGCCGGAAGAACGGGTGCCAGACCTGCGGCAGCTTGTTGGCCGCCCACATCCCGAAGAACGTGGTGAGCACCGACAGGAGGATCGTCGTCTCGTAGGCGATCGGGACGTTGGCCGGGATGCTCCACGTCGGCTTGCCGCCGATGTTCCACGGCCAGTTGTGGGCGTTCATCCACCACTGCATCAGCACGCCGCCGGCGAGGCCGGCGAGGCCGCCCGCGAACACCACCAGCGGCAAGCGCGTGCGCTTGATGCCCATGGCGTCGTCGATGCCGTGCACCGGGAACGGGCTGTAGCAGTCGAACTCGGTGTAGCCGGCGTTCTTGACCTTGCGGGCGGCCGAGATCAGCGCGCCCGGGGTCTCGAACTCGGCGAGCAGGCCGTGCAGCTCGGTGTCGGGGCCGCCGTGCGCACCCTCGGCGTCGCCGCCGTGCGCGCCGCCGTCGCCGTGATCGGGGTCGCCGCCGTGATCGCCGCCGTCGCCGGGATCGGCGGGGCCAGCGCTGGCCGCGTCGTCATGCTCGTCGTTGGTGTGGGTGTCAGCTTCCATGAGCTTGTCTCCGCATGAAGCGGTCAGAGTCGCTGGGTGGTTCGGGAGGTACGGGGCACGGCTCGGACATGGGCCGGGGCGCGGCGCCGGGGCGCCGCGTCGTCAGCTCAGTGATCTTCCTTGCCGGCGTGGGCGGCGGGCGAGACCGCCTTGACCTCCGCGATGGCGACGACCGGCGCGAACCGGACGAACAGGAGGAACAGCGTGAAGAACAGGCCGAAGCTGCCGAGCAGCGTCAGGAAGTCCCACTTGGTCGGCGAGAAGTAGCCCCAGGCGCCGGGCAGGTGCTGACGGGCCAGCGAGCTCACGATGATGACGAAGCGCTCGAACCACATGCCGACGTTGATGAACCCGCACAGGATCCACACGAAGATCAGGTTGGAGCGGAACCGCTTGAACCAGAAGAACTGCGGCGCGATGACGTTGCAGCTCACCATGATGAAGTAGGCCCAGGCGTACGGCCCGAGGATGCGGTTGCGGAACGTGAACCACTCCCACAGGTTGCCGGAGTACCAGGCGGTGAACAGCTCGATGCCGTAGGCGCCGCCGACCATCGTGCCGGTCGCGACCGTCACCTTGCACATCGCGGAGATGTGGGCCTCGGTGATGATGTGCTCGAGCTTGAACAGCTTGCGCAGCGGGATCATCAGCGTCATCACCATCGCGAAGCCGCTGAAGATGGCGCCGGCGACGAAGTACGGCGGCAGGATCGTCGTGTGCCAGCCCGGGTTCTGGGAGGTCGCGAAGTCGAACGACACGACCGAGTGGACCGACAGCACCAGCGGCGTCGACAGGGCCGCGAGGATCAGGTACGCGCGCTCGTAGCGGTGCCACTGTCGGGCCGAGCCGCGCCAGCCCAGCGACAGGAGCCCGTAGACGACCTGGCGGACCTTGTCCTTCGACCGGTCGCGCAGGGTCGCGAGGTCGGGGACCATGCCCATGTACCAGAACAGGATCGAGGTGGTGGCGTACGTGGAGATCGCGAACACGTCCCACATGAGCGGGCTGCGGAACTGCGGCCACATGCCCATGTCGTTGGGGTGCGGGATCATCCACCACGCGAACCACGGGCGGCCGGTGTGGATGATCGGGAAGATGCCGGCGCAGGCCACGGCGAAGATCGTCATCGCCTCGGCCGAGCGGTTGATGCTGGTGCGCCAGTCCTGCCGGAACAGGTAGAGCACCGCGCTGATCAGCGTGCCGGCGTGGCCGATGCCGACCCAGAACACGAAGTTCGTGATGTCCCAGGCCCAGCCCTGGATGTTGTTGTTGCCCCACACGCCGATGCCGTTGCGGAACAGGTGCGTGACCGCCACGACCAGGCAGCCGAGCATCAGCAGGGCCACGCCGAAGGCGGGGTACCACCACTTGCCGATCGGCTTGAGCGCGACGTTGGTGACGTCGTCGGTGATCCCGCGGAAGACCTCCCGCGCCGACTTGCCGTCGCCGTGACCGTGGTCGTCACCGCCGGAGGCGTGGGCTTCGATCTCGCTGGCCATGGCTCAGTGATCTCCGTGCGTGCCGGCGGCGGACGCGAGGGCCGGGTTGGGGTTGCGGACGCGGGCGAGGAAGCGCGTCCGCGGCTTGTCGTTGAGGTCGCTGAGCAGCTCGTACTGCCGGCGATCGCCGTGCAGCTTCGACACCCGGCTCTCCGGGTCCGACAGGTCGCCGAACACGATCGCCTCGGTCGGGCACGCCGCCTGGCAGGCGGTGGTGATCGTGCCGTCGGGGAGCGGCCCGCGGTTGTGCGCGTTTTTCGCGTTGATCTTCGCGGCCTGGATGCGCTGCACGCAGTACGTGCACTTCTCCATGACGCCGCGCTCGCGCACGGTCACGTCGGCGTTGAACAGCAGCCGGCGGACCTTGTTGCGCGCGTCCTTGAGGTCCTTGTGCCAGTCGAGGAAGTTGAACCGGCGCACGCGGTACGGGCAGTTGTTGAGGCAGTAGCGGGTGCCGACGCAGCGGTTGTAGACCATCTCGTTCAGGCCCTCCGACGAGTGCAGCGTCGCACCCACCGGACAGACCTGCTCGCACGGGGCGTTCTCGCAGTGCTGGCACGCCACCGGCTGCGACACGACCTCGGGATCCGCGACGTCGCCCTTGAAGTAGCGGTCGATCCGGATCCAGTGCATCTCGCGGTTGCGGTGCACCTCCTTCTTGCCGACCACCGGCACGTTGTTCTCGGACTGGCAGGCCACCATGCAGGCGTTGCAGCCCATGCACGAGCCGAGGTCGATCGCCATCGCCCACTTGCGCCCGTTGTAGTGCTTCTCCTCGAACGGGGAGTAGCCACGGTGGTGCTCGTGGTCGTGGAAGTACGGCTCCTCCTCCTGGGCCTTGTAGGTCGCGCCCCGGTAGGTGCCGACGTCGGTCTCCTTGATGATCCGGTCGATGCGCTCGCGGATGCCCTTGTCGCCGACGCCGGTGATGGGCGCGTCCGACAGCGCGTGGCCCTGGCGGATGTCCCAGTGGTCCTGGGTGGTGGCGATCGTGTAGCTGCCGCCGGTCTTCTCGACCCGGGCGCCGGTGGCGATGTCGAGCGCGCCGACGGTGCGGAGCGCGTAGGTGTTCCAGCCGCCGCCCTTCCACTCACCGCCCTTGTTGCCGACCGAGCCGGCCTTGGTGCGGCCGCCGCCGAGCATGATCGCGATCGAGCCGCGGGCCTGGCCGGGCATGACCAGCGCGGCGCACTCGAGCTTGCGGTCGCCGACGGTGATCCGGACCATGTCCTGCGAGTGGATGTGGAGCGCGTCGGCCGTGTCCTTGGCGATCAGCGCGACGTTGTCCCAGGTGACCTTGGTCAGGAAGTCCGGGGTCTCCTGCAGCCAGCTGTTGTTGGCGAACCGACCGTCCCAGGTCTGGCTCGACGGGCTGAACGTCACCTCGAACGAGCCGTTGGCGCCGTTGCTCGGGGCCTTCTGGCTGTCGGTGAGCGTGGACGGCGGCAGCGCGCCGACCGACGCCGTCGTCGGGGTCCAGGCCGAGCGCGCGACGAAGCCGTCGTGGACCGAGGCCCGCCACTGGCCGCCGCCGGCCTCGACCTGCTCCCGCACGAGCTGCTCGGCCGAGCGGGTCTCGCCGAGGAGCTCGGCCAGGAGCTCGATCGTCGAGATGCCGCCATAGAGCGGCAGGATCAACGGCTGCTGGACGCTCCAGGTGCCGTCCCAGGTCCGCGCGTCGCCCCAGCTCTCGAGGAAGTGGGCCTTCGGGACGTGCCAGGTGGTCTTGGCCGAGGTCTCGTTGGCGTACTCGGACAGGTGGACCGAGGTCTTGGCCTGCGCCAGCGCCGCGCCGAAGTCGAGGTCGGCCGGCGCGTCGTAGACCGGGTTGCCGCCGATGATGATCAGCGTCTCGACCTGGTTGGCCTTGAGGTCGCGGACCAGCGCGCCGATCGCGTCGGCGTGATCGAGCCGCTGCGGCTCGGGGTCGTCGAAGTACGACACCAGCGCGCCGCCGAGCGCGCTGTTGATCTTGGCGACCAGGGCGTGGACCGCCGCGGGCTGGCGACGGCCGGCGACCAGCACCGCCGCGCCGCGGGTGGCGTTGAGGTCGTCGGTCAGCGCCTTCAGGAAGGCGGCGACCTTGGCCTCGCGCACGACCTCACCGCTGGCGGCGCCGCCACCGGTGAGCCCGGCGTCGAGCGCCTGCAGGAACGTGAGCACGTGCTCGGACCGGATCGGGAGGCGGTGATCCGCCAGCACGCCGGTGTGGGTGTACACGCTCTCGATCGCGTACAGCCGGTTCATCTTGCCGGGGCCGAGCGAGCCACCGTCGGGCTTGCGGCTCCGGCCGAAGTCGCGGGCGTAGGCCGCCGCGGCGGGGTGCTCGGTGAAGATGTCGCAGTCGAGCGAGACGATGGTCTGGGCGCGGTCGAGGTGGGCCATCGCCCGCATCGGCCGACCGAACGCCTGGCGCAGGCCGGCGCGCTCGTTGTCGAACGACACCGGCTCCCACTCGTACCAGGCGGCGCCCGGGAACTGGCTCTGCATCCGTCGGCGCAGCTCGGCCACCGTCGGCGACGACGACGCCTCGGCCAGGATCCGCACGCCGTTCCAGTTGGGGTTCTTGCGCAGGCCCTCGGCCACGAGCTGCCAGTCGGCGAACGTCGCGCCCTTGCTGCCCTGCTGCACGCCCTGCGACCGATCCGGGTCGTAGAGGTGGAGGATCGAGCCCTGGGCGAACACCGACGAGCCGGCGTGGCGCGCGGTGCCGGCGACGATGCCGCCGCCCGCGAACGGGTGCTCGGGGTTGCCGTCGATCTTGATCGGACGGCCCTCGTACGAGGTCACCACGACCGCCTGGGTCATGCCGCCGAACTCGAACACCGAGGCGTACTGCTGCGTGACGCCCGGGACCATGTCCTCGGGGCGCCGCGACAGCGGCACGATCTCCTCGCGGTCGTAGCGGTGGCAGCCGGCGCCGGCGACGCCGGCGAGGGCCATCGACGCCCCCATGAGCTGCATGAAGTTGCGCCGGTTGAGCGGGTCGACCGCGTCGCCGCCACCGTCGTCGGCGGCGGGCGCCACGTCGGCCGGCTCGAGCTCGGCCATGCTCATCCAGTAGCCGTGCTGCGGGCTGGCCGCGGCCCCGTCGGCCAGCGTCCCGTCGGCCAGCGGCACGTCAGGGCTCGTCGTGTTGTTCAGCGATGACATGTGGAGCAATCCGTCGGCGGGTTGATGCGGAGATCGGCCTTCACCTTCGCGCCCTCACCGGGCTGGGGCTTGTACCCCATCACGGTCACGTTCTCGGGGTTGCGCAGGTTGGGCTCCGGGTTGCGGTGGCAGTCCAGGCACCACTGCATCGTCAGCGGCGCGGCCTGGAACACCGTCGGCATCTGGTCGATGCGGCCGTGGCACGACTCGCAGCCGATGCCGCGGGTCACGTGCGCGCTGTGGTTGAAGTAGACGTAGTCAGGCAGGTCGGTCACCCGCGTCCAGCGCACCGGGATGTTCTCGAAGAACGCCTGGCGCACCGGAGTGAGCTTCTCGCTCTTGGGCAGCACCGTCTGGTGACAGTTCATGCACGTCGCCGCCGGGGGGACCGCCGCCTTCGCCGACCGGTCCACCACGTTGTGGCAGTACCGGCAGTCGAGGCCGAGCTCGCCGACGTGCAGCGCGTGGCTGTACGGCACCGGCTGCTTCGGCATGTAGCCGATGCGCAAGGTCTGCGGGTCCTTCACCACCGCCGCGAGCGCGACGATGTAGACCGGCCCCAGCAAGGCAGCCGGTGTGATGACGTACTTCTTGAGTGGTTGGGTCCACTCCGGGAACAGGAAGCGAGCCATATCGGTTCCTACAAGACCGCCCCGCCGGGGGAGCTGTTGAACGAGGGCGCGTACGGGTTGTACGGGCGTGAGGTTTTCATCACGAACAGGAGCGTTATCGCAAGGTTCGGAGGCAGTCGATTTGTCGCGGAGGATCTGCTGCGCCTGGGCCGGCCGGGGAGGCCGCCCGGACGACGAGATGCATGGAGTGCCAGAACTTCCGCACGATTGGGCTGCGGCAGTAGAGCGCAGGAAGCAGATCCTGCGCGAGGGTTCGCAGGCTTTGCGATCGCTTCGCGACAATACGCCGCATCCGATCGGCGCTCGCCAATGCGGTGGAATGACGCAGGTGGATGCGCGAAGCTCGAACGATGACCACCACGAAGCCACCGGCAGACGACGCGGCCGAGGTCGTGGTGGTGCGCCCCGAGGACGCCCCGCCCGCCCCTGGCGGCGCGATCGATCGTCAGCCCGGCTCCCGCGCGCTGTCGAGCGACGACGACCTGCCGGTCGTCGCCAGGCTGGTGATCGAGATCCGCTCGGACGGCACCCGCACCGTGGCCCGCGGCGCGATCGAGGACGCCGCCACCGGCCAGAAGACCGCCGTGATGGCCCGCGGCGGCTCGCCCCTCGCGCTCGCCGCGAGCCTGACCCGCGGCCTCGCCCGCGGCCTCACCGCCCTGCCCCTCGCCGCGACCTCGGCCGCCCTGCGCCGCCTGCTGCGCCGCTGAGCGGCGCCTGGCGCCGGGTGCCGGGTGTCAGCCGATCGGGCGCCGGCCGCGCCCGAACCCTGGCGTACAAATGCCGACGGGCGCCGGTTGAAGGGCGCCCGTCCAACGTCAGGGCCGCGTGGGCGGCCCATCGACTGCGTCGACTACTCGTTCGCCTCGTCGATGTCGCGGTCGCCCCTGCCCCCGCCGCCCTTCTTCTTGGGACCGGCGATCTTGCCCAGCTTGCCGCGCATCAGGTCGCCGAGGGTGGCGCCGCCCGCGTTGGCACCGGCGTAGCCCTGCGCCTCCGACATCTCCTTGGCGCGGTTGGCGCCCTTGATGGAGAGGGCGATCTTGCGCTCGGCCGCGTCGGTCGCGAGGATCTGGACCTTCACGTCCTGGCCGGGGTTGAGCACCGCGCGGGGATCCTCGACGTGCTCCTCGGAGATCTCCGAGACGTGGACGAGCCCCTCGATGCCCTTCTCGAGCTCGACGAAGGCGCCGAAGTCGAGGACCTTGAGGACCTTGCCGTCGACGACCTTGCCGATCGGGAACTCGTACGGGATGCGATCCCACGGGTCCGCGACCAGCTGCTTGATGCCGAGCGAGATCTTGGGCTTCTCGCCGTCCGAGGTGTCGATGTTGAGGAGCACGGCCTCGACGTCGTCACCCTTCTGGAACAGCTCCGACGGGTGCTTGACCCGCTGGGTCCACGACATGTCGCTGATGTGGACCAGGCCGTCGATGCCCTCTTCGATCTCAACAAAGATACCGAAGTCGGCGATGTTCCGGACCTTGCCCTTGACCACGGTACCCGGGGGGTACTTCTCGGTCAGCTGCTCGTACGGGTTCGGCTCGAGCTGCTTCATGCCGAGCGAGATCCGGTTCTGCTTGACGTCGACGTCGAGCACGACCGCCTCGACCATGTCGCCCACGGCGACCATCTTCGACGGGTGCTTGACCCGGCGGGTCCACGACATCTCGGAGATGTGGACGAGGCCCTCGATGCCCTCCTCGAGCTCGATGAAGGCGCCGTAGTCCTTGAGCGAGACCACCTTGCCGCGGACGACCGTGCCGGGCACGAACTTCTCGGCGGCGCGGCTCCACGGATCCTCGGTGATCTGCTTCAGGCCGAGGCTGACGCGCTCGGTGTCGGCGTTGAACTTCAACACCTTCACGCGGACGTGGTCGCCGACCTGGAACAGCTCGGACGGGTGGTTGACCCGGCCCCAGCTCATGTCGGTGATGTGCAGCAGGCCGTCGATGCCGCCGAGGTCGATGAACGCACCGTACTCGGTGAGGTTCTTGACGATGCCCTCGACGATCTGGCCCTCCTTGAGGCGCTCGAGCGTCGACTCCTTCAACGCGGCGCGCTCCTTCTCGAGGAGCACGCGGCGCGACAACACGATGTTGCCGCGCTTCTTGTTGAACTTGATGACCTTGAACTTGAAGGCCTGGCCGAGGAACGCGTCGAGGTTGCGGACGGGGCGGAGGTCGACCTGCGACCCCGGGAGGAACGCCTTCACGCCGCCGCGGATGGTGACCGAGAGGCCGCCCTTCACGCGCGCGGTGATGGTGCCCTCGATCAGCTCGTCGCGCTCGCACGCGGCGCTGATCTCGTCCCAGACCTTGAAGCGATCGGCCTTCTCCTTCGAGAGGACGCACATGCCGGCGTCGTTCTCGCGGGACTCGAGCAGGACGTCCACCTGGTCGCCGACGACGACCGCGATGGTGCCGTCTGCGCCGCGGAACTCCTCGAGCGCGACCTGACCTTCGGACTTGTAGCCGATGTCGACGATCGCGAAGTCCTTGCCTACCGAGATCACAGTGCCACGGAGGATCTCGCCCTCCTTGGCATTCTCTTGCGCGATGCTCTCGGCGAACAGCGCGGCGAAGTCGTCATCCTGAAACGTGGCGGCGTCAACCATGATGGAAAGTGGCTCCTCGGACGAATTTGCGACGGGCTCTCCCGGCGCAGGGGCGAAGGATTACTAGCGGGCGCCCCCCGTTGTCAACGGCTGGTTTGGCCGCTCGGGATGGATTTTCGGGGGGGTAGCGGCCCCTACCCGCCGTCCAAGGCCGGTTCCGGCTCCGCCTCAAGGCGCAAGGTCCCCGCGCCCGCGATCGCAGATCAGCGGATCCCCTCGCCCACCCGGCTCCGGCTCGGCCCGACTCGACCCGACTCCGGGCCCGCGGCGCCCCGCCCGCCCGGCTCCGCTCCGGCTCCGGCTCCGGCTCCGGCTCCGGCTCCGCCCGGCCCCGGCTCCGCCGGCTCCGGCTCCGCTCCGGCGCGGCTCCGGCTCCGGCTCCGGCTCCGGCTCCCTGTTCAGGTCGCGCGGCGCGAGACCTCGGCCGCGAGGCGGTCGATCACGTCGTCGAGGCCGACGTCGGAGCTGTCGACGAGGACCGCGTCGTCGGCCGCGCGCATGGGCGCCACGTCGCGGCTGGCGTCGCGCTCGTCGCGCTCGCGGATGTCGCGCAGGGTGTCCTCGAAGCTGGGGGCGTCGCCGCCGTTGGACTCGAGCTCGGCGTGCCGCCGGCGGGCCCGCTCCTCGTCCGAGGCGGTCAGGAAGAACTTGGCGCCGGCGTCGGGGAACACCACCGTGCCGGTGTCGCGGCCCTCGACCACGACCCCGCCGGCCCCGCCGAGGCGCCGCTGCAGCTCGAGCAGCCCGGCCCGGACCGCCGGGTGGCGCGAGACCCTCGACGCGCCCTGCGAGGCCTCGGGGGTGCGGATCGCGGTGGTCACGTCGGCGCCGCCGAGGCGCACGTGGTTGACGTCGCCCTCGAAGTGGAAGTCGATGTCGAGGCCGGCCGCGATCGGGGCCAGCGCGGCCTCGTCGTCGAGGTCGATCCCGCGCGCGAGCGCGGTGATCGCGACCGCGCGATAGATCGCCCCGGTGTCGAGCAGGCGGTAGCCGAGGCGCCGCGCCAGCCGGCGCGCGACGGTCGACTTGCCGGCGCCGGCGGGACCGTCGATCGTGACCACGAGAGGAGTCGACATCGCGCGGACACTACACACTGCGGTTACCGGCGGCCAGTGCTACCGTGGCGCCATGGCGACGCCCGCCGCACCGGTCCCGGAGCGCCGCTGGCGCCGGTTCGCCGACGTGGTCGCGCTGACCCTGGGCGTGAACGTGTGGCTGTCGCTGGTCGTCATCCCGTCGGCCCAGGTCGGCGCGCTCGGCACGACGACGCGGATCGCGCTGGTGCTCCTGCCCCTGCTGGTGCTCGGGCTCGGCATCGCCGCGCGGTCCGAGCTGGTGCTGCTCGGCGTGTTCCCGTCGACGCTGCTGGTGCCGATCTCGATGACGCCGGCGATCGCCGCCCCGCACCTGTTCGGCCCGGTCCGGTTCTTCGTCGTCGCGCTGGGCGTCGTCGCCTACCTGCTGGCCGGCTCGTTCTTCATGTCGTTCCACGAGCCGGCGACGCCGCGATCGGCGCGGCCGCTGGCGTCGTCGACCGAGCCGCGGGCCGACCGATGGCGCCGGCGCGAGCGGCTGTACTGGGGGCTGACCGCGCTGTCGATCGTGTGCCCGATGCTGGGCCTCTACTGGGTCAACTACGACCCGGCGATCAACGCGTTCCTGGCCCAGATGTACGCCGGGCGGGTCGCCTCGAT
This sequence comes from Myxococcales bacterium, assembly GCA_016717005.1. NCBI lineage: Bacteria > Pseudomonadati > Myxococcota > Myxococcia > Myxococcales > Myxococcales bacterium. The sequence goes on from JADJUF010000007.1 coordinate 94,745, forward strand.
GTCGACCCTGCTCAACGTCACCGTGCTGGCCCTGTGGCTGGTGCTGTACCTGCACGTGTTCCTCGGCGTGCTCAAGCCCCACCGCACCGGCGACCGCGCGCTGGTGACCGACCTCGCGATCACGCGGACCCAGGCCCGCAGCGGGCGGCCGCGCCTGCGCTTCCACCTGGCGGTGGCCGCGGCGCTGGTGCTGATGGCGGTGCTGATCGTCATGCGCCGCGGCTGATCCAGCGCGCGATCGCCCGCGCGGTCGATGGCAGGGGCCGACCATTCACGCTACGCTCGGGCCACTCGTGAGGCGCTACTTCTTCGAGGTGCTGGCGCTGGCCTTGATCGGCGGCAGCATGTTCTTCTTCAAGGAGTCGATCGACTACCTTGCGCGGCGCGACTACGTGGCGTCGCTGATCGTCATGCTCATCGGGTTCGCGGTGATCACGGTCGGCAAGGAGATGGCGCGGCTGGCCCTGGTCCAGCGCGACTAGTGCTCCGACCGCGTGATTCTGAACCGCCACGCCGCCGACCCCCCCCCGGGGGCGGTGTTCCCCCCCCCCGAGCGGGGGGGGGCGGGCCGCGGCCGCTGCGCTCGCCCTGGGGCGCCTCGACGCCGTGGACGGATCACAATCACCCGGTCGGAGCACTAGGGCCATGCGCGCCTGGCCCCGGATCCGGTCGTCGGCCCTGGTGGGCGGGCTCGCGCTGATCGCCGTCATCGCGGCGGCCGGCTGCGGCGGCGGTGGCGAGGCGCGGCCGGCGCCAGTGGCGGGGCCGCCCGACCTGACCGCGCAGCCAGCCGGCCCCGACGATCTGGTCGTGGCGCGGGTCGACGGCCGACCGGTCTACGGCTCGTGCGTCGCGGCCCAGGCCGCCGGTCGCCACGTCGATCGCGCGACCGCGCTGGCCGACTGCGTCGACCTCGAGCTCCTGGCCGGCGCCGCGCTGGCCCGTGGTCTCGATCGCGATCCGGCCGTCGCCGCCGAGGGCCGCGCCGCGGCCGCGACCCGGCTGGTCGACGTCGAGCTGCGCGCGCGGGTCCAGCGCTGGGCCGACCTGCCGCGCGACTTCCGCGATCCGCTGCTCGAGAAGAACCGCGTCCGCATGAACCGCCCCGAGTCGCGGGCGTCGTTCTACGGGCGGATCAAGGTGGCCAAGGACGACGTCGGTGGGCCGCGCGACCAGCTCGCCGAGCAGGCGAGCCGCGCCGCCTACGCCCAGCTGGGGCCCCGCGACGACCTGTTCAAGGCCGACCTCGACGCGGTGGTCCACGCCGCCGCCGCCGCCGCCGACCCGACGCTCGAGGTCGAGATCGGCCGCGGCGCCCCCACCGAGCAGGACTTCGGCCTGCGCGAGTACTACCGCCAGGCGCTGTTCTCGGTCGACCGGCCAGGGCAGGCGGCGGCGCCGGTGCGCAGCCCGTGGGGCTGGGACATCATCCTCTACTCCGACTTCCGCCGGCCGCCGGCGCTGACCGAGGACGAGTTCACGGCCAAGCTGTTCCCCGCGGCGCGGCTCGAGTACTGGAACCGGTGGTCGGGCGGCCTGGCCCGCGGCCACCAGGTCTCCGTCGCCGACCCGGCCGTGCTCGATCGCCTGTGGGGCGGCGCCGTCGACCCGCGCGAGGACCGGCGATGAGCCCGTTCGCGCGCATCCTCGAGCGCGCGATCGCCGAGACCCCGGGCGCCATCGGCGGGGCGTTCGCGGCCTCCGACGGCGAGATGGTCGACTTCGTCGCGTCCGGCGACCCCACCGACCTGGCGATCCTCACCGCCCACTACGGCGTGATCCTCGCCAACCTCGAGGCCCTGCTCGACACCCAGCACTTCGGCGGCGCCGAGTACTTCGTGATCGAGAACAGCGGGCTCGACGTCGTGGTCCACACCGTCGACGACGGCTACTACGCGCTCCTGGCCGTGCCGCCGCCAGCGCCGATCGGCCAGGCCCTGGGCGCGCTCGCGACCGCCGCGATCGCGCTGCGCCGGGAGATGCGCTAGTGCGCGGCCGCGCGCGCGCGGCGGCGCTGGCCGTGGCGCTGGGCCTCGTGCTCGCGGCCGGGCCCCCGGTCAGCGCCGACGAGCCGCCCACCGGCGGCGGCGCCGCGCTGGCCGACTACGATCCGTCGAGCAAGGCCTGGAACGGCATGGCGACGTTCGTCAAGCTCGCGGCCGGGCTGGGCTACGAGGTCATCCCGGTCGGCGCGCTCGAGTGGGGCGACCTCGACGAGCGCGACATCCTGGTGCTGGTGTACCCGCTGCAGCGGGTCGATCCGTCGAACCTCGCCGCGTTCATCCAGGCCGGCGGCCACGCGGTCGTCGCCGACGATTTCGGCGACGCGTCGGCGGCGCTGTCGCGCCTGGGCCTGCTGCGGGCCGAGGTCAACACCGCCGAGGCGCCGCGCTACTACCGCTCGCGCATGTACGCGCCGATCGCCACGCCGATCGCGACCGGCCACCCGCTCACGCGCGGCGTCGTCGAGGTCATCACCAACCACCCGGCGGTCCTGACCGAGGTCTCGGGCGCCACGCCGATCATCGGGTTCGGCGCCGGCGGCGCGGTGGTCGTGGCCGGCGAGCGCGGCACCGGCCGCTACGTGGTCGTGTCCGATCCCAGCATCCTGATCAACCGGATGCTGCAGTTCCCCGGCAACCTCAACCTCGCCGTCAACATGCTGCGCTGGCTCGATCGCGGCGGCCGCGCCCGCCGGGTGATCCTCTTGCGCGGCGACGTGCCGATGTACGGCGCGCCGCGGCCGTTCATCGACGACGCCAGCCTGACCGGCGTCGGCCGCGACATGGCCAACATCAACCGCTGGCTCGAGGGCCGCAACGAGTGGCTGCTGACCCCGATCGCGATGCGCGTGATCGGCGCGCTGGTCGCGCTCGCGCTCGCGGCCCTGGCGCTGGTGGCGATGCCGCCGTGGCGCCGGCGGGTCATCGACGGCGCGTGGCTGGGCCCGCCCCGGCGCGAGCGCCGCGATCTGGCGAGCCGGGTCGTGGCCGAGCACGACCGCGGCGCCAAGAACTTCTTGATCCCCGCCGTGGTGCTGCGCGACTCGATCAACGTCGCCCTGGCGCGCGCGGTCGATCACGTCGATCCGCTGTACCAGCTGCCCGAGCGCGAGCTGGTGGCGCGGGTCGCCGATCGGGTCGGCCGCGACGCCGCGGCCGCGGTCGCGCGCCTGGGCCCGCGCCTGCGGGCGCTGCCGACCCGGGTCCACGCCGCCGCGGCCTGGGCCCGCGGCCGGGTCAGCGAGCGCGAGCTCACCGATCTCTACGACGCCACCGCCGACCTGTATCGTCACCTCGGCGAGGCCCCCCTCGAGCCCGCCGTCCCCGACCGCCCCACGGAAGCCTGAATGCCCTCCACCATCGCACCCGAGCAACTGTCCCAGGTCGGCGTCATCAGCCGGTCGATCCTCGAGGAGGTCGGCAAGGCCTTCATCGGCCCCGGCACGATCACCGAGGCGATCCTGACCGCGCTGATCGCGCGCGGCCACGTGCTGATCGAGGGCAACCCCGGCGTCGCCAAGACCACGCTGGTCAAGGCGTTCGCGCAGACGCTGTCGATGAACTTCCGCCGGGTGCAGTTCACGCCCGACCTGCTGCCGTCGGACATCACCGGCACGTACATCCTCGACATGCGCACCAACACCTTCGTCCTGCGCGAGGGGCCGGTGTTCACCAACGTGCTGCTCGGCGACGAGATCAACCGCGCGCCGGCCAAGACCCAGTCGGCGCTGCTCGAGGCGATGCAGGAGCAGCAGGTCACGATCGAGGGCGAGACCCGCCCGCTGGGCTCGCCGTTCATCGTCCTCGCGACCCAGAACCCGATCGAGCAGGAGGGCACCTACCCGCTGCCCGAGGCCCAGGTCGATCGGTTCCTGATCAAGCTGAAGATGACCTACCCGGAGCCCGCCGACGAGAAGCGCATGCTCCAGACCTACGACAAGCCGCCGCCGCCGGTGCGCGCGGTGGTCGGCCCCGACGAGGTGCTGCGGCTGCAGGCGCTGGCGCAGGAGGTGTTCGTCGCCGAGGAGCTGGTCGACTACGTCCTCGCCCTGACGCACTTCACGCGCAGCCACGGCCGGGTCTACCTGGGCGCGTCGCCGCGCGCGGCGCTGGCGCTCCTGCACGCGTGCAAGGCCCTGGCGCTCCTGCGCGGCCGCGACTACGCCCTGCCCGACGACATCCGCCAGCTGGCGCCGCTGGTGCTCGCCCACCGCATCCTGATGACGCCCGACGCCGAGCTCGAGGGCGGCACCGGGGTCGCGGTCGTGACCGAGGCCCTGGGCAAGGTCGGCTACAAGACCCCGCGCCGATGATCCCGTCGCTCGCCACCCGCGGCAAGCTGGTGCTGTCGGCCGCCGCGCTGATGGTGCTGGTCGGCGCGTTCCGCGGCGCGCCGCCGCTGGTGGCGCTGGGCGGCACCGTGCTGGTCGCGCTGGCCGCCGCGTACCTGGCGTTCTTCCCGACCGCGGTGCTCCTGCGCCGCAAGAAGATCGAGCTGTCGTGGTGGGTGCCCCCGGGCGATCAGCCCGGCGGCGCGCTGGCGCCGGATCGCCCGTTCCAGCTGCACATCGCCTACCGCAACCACGGCAGCCGCACGCTGCGGGTGCTGGCCACGCGCGTGCTCGCCAACCCCGGGCTCGAGGTCACCCCGTGCGTCGCGGCCTCGGTCGCGCCCGGCCACCAGATCGAGCACACCACCGACGTGCGCCCGTCGACCGCGGGCTACCAGGTGTTCCACGGCGCGGTGCTGGTGCTGGGCGACCTGCTGGGCCTGTTCGAGGTCCACGCGTACTTCCCCAACCCGATCGCGATCAAGGTGTTCCCGCGCCGGCGGCCCGCGGTCGCGCCGCCGCTGCGGGCGGCCGGCGGCTCGCACAGCGATCAGGTCGGCCAGCACCACGTGCGCCGGCGCGGCCTGGCCGGCGAGCTGCGCGAGCTGCGCGAGCACGCCCACGGCGATCCGTTCAAGTACATCGCGTGGAAGGCGACCGCGCGCCGCGGCAAGCTGATGGTGCGCGACCTCGAGAACGAGCTGGTCGCGACCCACGTGGTCTGCGTCGACATCGGCACGTCGATGCGCAGCGGCCCGCCCGGCCGCGCGCCGCTGGACTGGGCGATCGACAGCGCGTCGGCCCTGGCGCTGGCCGCGCTCGAGGGCGGCGATCGGGTCGGCCTGGTCACGTTCGACACCCGCGCGGTGCTCGAGCTGCGGCCCGGCGCCGGCCACCACCACTGGCTGCAGCTGGTCGATCGCCTGCTCGACGCCAAGACCGTCGTCGATGAGGACCTGACCGATCTCACGCCGGGCGAGCTGGTGGCCGCGGTCGCCAACTACCTCGCGCACCAGGAGGCGCTCGACGTGCGCCTGCGCCACGTCCCGGCGATGGACGACCCGCGCTGGGGTCAGATCCAGGCCGGCCCCGACGGCGTGCTCTACGACCTCGGCGCGATGCTGCGCATGGTGACCAAGCTGATCGAGGGCCTGGGCGCGCAGAAGTCGCTGGCGCCGCCGTGGTGGTGGTCGCGCGTCCACCTGGTCGACGGCGCCGATCCGCAGATGGCGCCGCTGCGGCTGTTCTGCCGCCTGCGCGGGATCGAGCTGCCATACCGCCAGGAGGTGGTCGTCGGCCGGCGCTCGCACGGTCTGGCCACCGCGCTCGAGCGCGCCGTCGCCGACCTCCGGCCCGATCACGTGATCGTGCTGTCGGATCTGGCCGGGGTGCTCGACGACGAGGTCCGGGTCGGCAAGGCCTTCGCCCGGGTGCGCCGCCGCGCCGGCGCGATGACCGTGGTCGTGCCGGCGACGCCGGAGTTCGCGGCGGCCGGCGAGACCGAGGTCGGCCGGATGGTGGCGTCGATCATGACCCACGACCACCGCCGCGAGCTGACCGCGGCCCGATCGCTCTTGGCCCGCCACGGCGCCCGGGTGGTGGTGGCGACGCCGCGCGACACGCCGGCCCGGCTGCTGGCGAACCGCCGCCGCGCCGCCTGACGCTCTGACAAGGGCGCGGGTCTGCGGTAGCTTCCGCGGCGTGAGCACGATCGCGATCGTCGTGAACGGCACCGCCCGCACCATCGCGGCCGGCGCCACCATCGCCGCCCTGCTGGCCGAGCTGGGGCTGGCCGACCGCCGGGTCGCGGTCGAGCGCAACCGCGCGGTCGTGCCGCGGGCCCGCCACGCCGAGACCGCCCTGGCCGAGGGCGACCAGCTGGAGCTCGTGGCCTTCGTCGGGGGCGGCTGACCCGACTCCGACTCCGACTCCGACTCCGACTCCGACTCCGACTCCGACTCCGACTCCGACTCCGACTCCGACTCCGACTCCGACTCCGACTCCGACTCCGACCCCGACCCCGAGGCAGCCATGACCGACACCTCCGACACCTGGGCCCTCGCCGGCCGCACGTTCCGCTCGCGCATCATCATCGGGACCGGCAAGTTCGCGTCGCACGACGAGACCCGCGCCGCGATCGACGCGTCGGGCGCCGAGATGGTCACGGTCGCCCTGCGCCGCGTCGACCTGTCGGGCGCGGGGCCCAACCTCCTCGACGCCATCGATCGCGCGCGGCTGGTGCTCCTGCCCAACACCGCCGGCTGCTACACGGTCGAGGACGCGGTCCGGACCTGCCACCTGGCGCGCGAGCTGGGCATGGACGAGTTCGTCAAGCTCGAGGTGATCGGCGATCCCAAGACCCTGTTCCCCGACAACGCCGCGACCGTCGAGGCCGCGCGGATCCTGGTCAAGGAGGGCTTCACGGTCCTGCCCTACTGCGGCGACGACCTGATCACCTGCAAGCGCCTGATCGACGCCGGCTGTCCGGCGGTGATGCCGCTGGCGGCGCCGATCGGCTCGGGCCTGGGCATCCGCAACCCGCACAACCTGAAGATCATCATCGACGAGATCGGCGCGCCGGTGATCGTCGACGCCGGCGTCGGCACCGCGTCCGACGCGGCGATCGCGATGGAGCTGGGCGCGACCGCGGTGCTGATGAACACCGGCATCGCCGCGGCCCGGCAGCCGGTGCTGATGGCCGAGGCCATGCGGCTGGCGGTCGACGCCGGCCGCAAGGCGTTCCGGGCCGGCCGCATGGCCATGAAGGCCTACGCCAACGCGTCGTCGCCGGTGGTCGGGCTGATCGAGTAGTGGCCGCGGGCGACGCCACCCGGCTGGTCGCGATCACCGACCTGGCGCTGTGCGACGGCGACGCGCTCGACGCCCGGATCGCGGCGATGGCGGCGGCGGTGCCGACCGGCGCGCTGGCCGTGCAGCTGCGCGCGAGGACCCTGGGCGGTCGGGCGCTGTGGCAGCGCGCGGCGCGGCTGCGGGCGGTGACCGCGGCGGCTGGCGCGACCTTGTGGATCAACGATCGCCTCGACGTCGCGCTGGCGGTCGGCGCCGACGGCGTGCACCTGCCCGAGGACGGCCTGCCCGCGGCGACGGCGCGGGCGCTGGCGCCGGGCCTGGCGATCGGCGCGTCGCGCCACGATCCCGGGACCGCGCTCGACGTCGATCGGATCCAGCTCGGGCCGATCTGGCCGACGCCGTCGAAGGCCGGGCTGGGCGCGCCGCTCGGCGCGCCGGCGCTGACCGCGCTGCGGGCGCGCTGGGCTGGCGCGGTGACCGCGGTCGGCGGGATCGATGGCGCGGACCGGGCCCACGCCGCGGCCGCGGCCGGCGCCGACGCGGTCGCCGCGATCCGCGCGCTGTGGCTGGCGACCGATCCCGGCGCGACCGCGCGGGCGCTGGTCGACGCGGTGATCGCCGGCGTCCGGTCGCGGACGGAATGATCGGGGTGGCGCGCGCGTTGGGGCCGCGATGAGGCTCGCGCGCGTGCGCTGGAGTTCGATCGCGACCTGCGCGCTGGTCGCGTGCGGCCGCTCGGCCGCCCCGCCGGCGCCGACCACCGCGCAGGACGACGCCGCCGCGGCGCGCGCCGCCGCCCCGCCGCACACCCCCGCGGCCGAACCCGCGCCCACGCCGTGCGACGGCCAGGTCCGGATCCTGGCGCCGGGGGTCACCGGCGAGCGCCACCGCGTGGCCGCGGCCAGCGCGCTGCCGACGGTCGAGCCGTGCCTCGACGTCGTGCGCGTCGATCTCGCGCGCCACCGCGTCCACCTGATCATGGCGTCGCGCGACGGCGCGCCGCGGCCGGTCGCGCGCTGGGCCGACGAGGTCGGCGCGGTCGCGGCGATCAACGCCGGCATGTTCGGCGACGATCACCGCGGCCTCGGCGTGCTGCGCGACCGCGGCCACGTCGATCGGGATCGCGACAACCCGCGCTACGGCGGCTGGCTGGTGTTCGATCCGATCGCCGCGACCGATCCGCCGGTGCGCGTCGTCGGCCGCGCCTGCCCTGGCGTCGACGCCGACGCGGTGCGGGCCCGCTACCGCGGCGCGATCCAGAGCTACCGCCTGCTCGGCTGCGACGGCGCCGCGCTGGCCTGGGCCGACGACAAGCGCTACTCGGCGGCGGCGTTCGGCGTCGATGGCGCCGGCCGGCTGGTGCTCTTGCACACCCGCGCGCCGTTCCGCATGGGCGACCTGGCCGCCGCGCTCGCCGACCCGGCGCTGGCCCTGACCGGCGCGCTCTACGCCGAGGGCGGCCCCGAGGCGACGCTGGTCGCCGGCGCGGGACCGGCGCGGTGGGTGCGCCTCGGCAGCTTCGAGACCGGGTTCTGGGAGGACGACTCCAACCACACCGGGTGGGACGTGCCGAACGTGCTGACGGCGATCCCGATCGTGCCGTAGGTCCGGCGGCCGACGCCGGCCCCGATCCAGTTCCGATTTCCGACGCCGGTTGCGATTCCGATCCGGGTTTCGGGTCCGACGCCGGCCCCGATCGCGACTCCGATCCCGATCCCGACTCCGATCCCGATCCGGATCCCGGCTCCGGTTCCGGTTCCGGCTCCGGCTCCGGTTCCGGCTCCGATCCCGGTTCCGGTTCCGGTTCCGGCTCCGGTTCCGATCCGGATCCCCCGGTTCCGGTTCCGGTTCCGGTTCCGGTTCCGATCCCGGTTCCGGCTCCGGCTCCGGTTCCGGCTCCGGTTCCGGTTCCGGCTCCGGTTCCGGTTCCGGTTCCGGTTCCGGTTCCGGCTCCGGCTCCGGCTCCGGCGCTGGTTCCGCCCCCGACGCCGCCCCCGGCGCCGGCTACTTCGTCTTGAGCGGCGTGGGCGGGCCGCCGACGTTGGTCCACCGCTCGAACAGGCCCATGAAGTGCGCGTTGCCGTCGCCGCTCCAGTTGGTCGGGCGCATGCGGTCGCGCGGCCCCGGGACCACCAGCGAGCCGACGTAGTCGCCCTTGGCGTAGACCCGATCGATCTGCGCGGCCATCCGGTCGATGTCGCTGGCGTCGACGCCGCCGGTCGCGGTCGCCTGGTAGAACTGCACGGTCACGCGCACCGGGAAGCGCGCGTCGCGCTCGATGGTCTTGCCGTCGAGCTCGGTGAACGGCCCGGTGGTCTCGCCGTGGCCGAGCACCGCGGTGTCGATGTCGCGCTCGCGCCGGCTGGCGCTCGACCGCGCGGCGCCGTCGCCGTCGCCGCCGCTGGCCGCCGACGGCGCCGCCATCTCGGCGTAGCCCCCAGCCATCGCCAGGCCGCGCCGCGGCGGATCCTTCTGCTTGAGCGGCACCTGGATCAGCATCAGCAGGTTGGCGTCCTCGCCCAGCGTGTCGGCGCGCTCGCCGTTGGCGGTGGTGCCCTTGGCCTGCACGTCCTTGAGGCGCTCGGCCAGCAGCGGCGCCTTCTCGCCGTCCTCGTTGAAGTACAGGCGCTGGCCCCAGCTCCCGCCGGTCGTGGTGTCGCGGGCGTTGTCGACGATCGTCATGCTCGTGCCCTGGCGGGTCACGAGGATCGTCAGCACCGCCGGGTTGTCCTGGTACGACTGGTAGTTGAAGATCACCGGCCAGAAGTTGACCTTGCCGTTCTTGGGCACTGGCAGGAACGCGTGCTGCGCGCTCACGAGCGCGTGGCCGTCGCGCTTGGCCAGGAGCGAGCCGCCCTTGATCTTGCCGGCGTCGGCCTTCGACAGGTAGCGCCCGGGGTCGGCCAGCAGCTTGGTGAGCGAGATGGTCTTGAGCTTGCCGCCCTTGTGGTTGCCGACCGGCACGAAGATGCGATCCATGCGCACGTCGGCGGTCTTGTCGCTGAAGTTGCTGTTGCGGATGACCGGCATCAGGAAGGTCTGGCCCGGGGCGGCCTCGACCTCGATCGTGACGTCGCTGATGTTGGGGCCGACCGCGCTGCCCTCCCAGCGCCCGGTGTCCTCCCACATGACGTTGACCAGGTTGAGCTGCTTGGCCGCGACCATTTGGCTCAGGTGCTCGTCGCCGATCATGCTGGCGACGTTGCCGACCACGGACACGAAGTCGTCGTTGGGCGCGGCGATCAGCGGTCCGCCGGGGCCGATCGGCTGGGCGGTGGCGGGGCCGGCGAAGGTGGCGGCGGCGGCGAGGGCGGCGGCGGTGAGGCGGTGGGCGAGGCGGCGAGAGAGGGTCATGGGGGATTGCACGCACCACGTCGCCGCCGGGTCTGGCCTGCGGTAAGAACGTCGGATGCTCGATCTGTCCGGCTGGGAGCCGCTGACCGTGCCGGTCGCCGGCGACCTGCGCGACGCCAGCCGCGAGCAAGCGGCGGCCGCGTTCGCGGCCCTGCACGACGCCCGCGCCCAGCGGATCGCGGCCTTGACCGCGCTGGCCGCGCGCCACGACGTCGCGCTGGCCGGCGACGACGCCGCCGAGCGCCTGGGCGCGTGGCTGGTGACCGCCGCGGCGGCGGCGGGCCCCGAGGCGATCGGCGGCGCGGTCTGGACCGGGCTCGCGGCCGACGTGACCCTGTGGCTGGGCGAGCGCGTGATCGCGGCCAGCGGCGGCGCGCTGCGCTGGGACCTGTACACCGCGCACAAGAAGGCCACGGGCTACCAGCGCGCGGTGCTGGTCGGGTTCGCCGGCGTCGACGACCCGCGCTACTACGTCGACCTCGCGCACTTCGTCGCGAGCTGGCTCGAGCTGGCGCTGCGCCGACGCCCGGCCCGGCCCGACTTCCTGGCGGTGATCGCCCGCACCACGCTGGCCGACGCGGGGCCGCGATGATCGGCCTGGTGCTGTCGTGCGAGCACGCGTCGTGGACGCTGCCCCCCGGCGTCGACCTCGGCGTCGACGACGACGCGCTGCGCGGCCAGGCCAGCTGGGATCCGGGCGCGTTCGCGATCGCCGCCGACCTCGGGCGCGGCCTGGGCCTGGCGGTCCACACCGGCGCGTTCTCGCGGATGTGGGTCGATCTCAACCGCGCGGCCGATCACGCCGACGCGGTCCCGCGGGTCAGCTACGGCCAGCCAGTGCCGGGCAACGCCGCGCTGACCGACGCCGACCGCGCCGCGCGCCTGGCCACCTACCACGCGCCGTACTGGGCCGCGGTCGAGCGCGACGTGCGCGGGCGCCTGCGCTCGATCGGCGCGTGCCTGCACCTGTCGTCGCACAGCTTCGATCCCGCCCTCGATCCCGAGCGCCGGCGCTTCGACCTGGGCGTGCTCTACGATCCCGCCCACGCGTTCGAGGCCGCCCTGGCCGAGCGGATGCAGTTCGGCCTACGCGCGGCCGGGTTCGCGGTCCGCGCCAACCAGCCCTACGGCGGCACCGGCCCGGCGCTGTGCACGTCGCTGCGCGAGCGCCTGGTGCCGGCGCGCTACGCCGGCATCGAGCTCGAGACCTCGCACGCGCTGGTCGACACGCCCGACGGCTGCGCCCGGGTCGCGGCCGCGCTGCTGCCGCTGCTCGACGAGCTCCGGACGACCGGCTGAGCGCGCGCTCGGCCTCAGCGCGCCGGGCCCCAGGTCCCCAGGAACACCTCGAGGAGGGCGCCCACGTCCTCGGGCGCCGCCTGGCACGCGCACGCGACCTGCGCCGGCGCGAACCGCGTGCGCAGGCAAGGGCCCGCGCGTGAACAACTCGGTCGGTCTCGCGGCCGATCCATCCCGGCTGGCTGCGTTGCCGGCTCCGGTCCTCGGGTCACGTCCAACGAGGACGCTCCCCTCCGGTCCTCGCCGTCGCCTTGCCATCCGGGCGCCTCGTCCGCGATCCTCGATCGACTTGTTCACGCGCGGGCCCTGAGCGCGCTGGTCACCCTCGAGGTCGGCCACCCCGCGCGGCCCCTCGGCCGGCGTCACCAGGCGTCGTCGGACAGCGCCATCAGGCCCAGCTCGCCGCGCTCGATGATCCCGCGCGAGGTGCTGATGCCGGGCAGGATCTCGAGCGCGAAGAACCGCGCCGCCGCGACCTTGCCGTCGTAGAACGGCCGCTCGCGCTCGGGCGCGGTGGCCCGGGCCGCCAGCGCCACCCGCGCGTTCACGGTCAGGCGCCAGCCGATGATCAGCTCGGCGAGCGCGAACAGGATCCGGTTGCCGTGCAGGCCGACGTGGTACGGCGACTGCCCGAGCTTGCCGAGCATGCCCATGAAGATCGCGCCGACGTCGGCGGCGGCCTGCGTGAGCGCGGCGCCCTCGGTGGCCAGCTCGGCCGGCAGCCCGGCCACGTCGGCGGCGAGGTCGGCCATCACCGCCTGCAGCGCCGCGCCGCGATCGCGGCCGACCTTGCGGAAGAACAGGTCGAGCGCCTGGATGTGGGTCGTGCCCTCGTAGAGCGTGTCGATCTTCTGATCGCGGATGTACTGCTCGATCGGGTAGTCGCTGCAGTAGCCCGAGCCGCCGAAGCACTGCAGGCTGACGCCGAGCAGCTCGAAGACCTTCTCCGACGCGTAGCCCTTGCACAGCGGCAGCAGCAGATCGTTGCGGGCGTCGAGGGCCTTGGCGTCGGCCGTGCCGTAGCCGCCGGCCAGCATGACCCGATCCTGGACGTGCGCGGTGTAGAGGATCAGCGCGCGCAGGCCCTCGGCGAAGGACTTCTGCAGCATGAGCATCCGGCGCACGTCGGGGTGGCGGATGATCTCGACCCGGGGCGCGGTCTTGTCGGCGGCCCGCGCCAGATCGGCGCCCTGCTTGCGGATGCGGGTGTAGGCCAGGGCGTTGCCGTACGCGGTCGACAGCGCCGCCATCGACTTGGTCGCGACGCCCATGCGCGCGTACTCGATGACGTGGAACATCTGGGCGATGCCCTCGCGGACGTTGCCGACCAGGAGGCCGCGGCACGGCGTCGTCGCGCCCAGCGTCAGCTCGCACGTGGCCGAGCCCTTGATGCCCATCTTGTGCTCGACGTTGGTGACGACCGCGCCGTTGCGGGCGCCGAGCGAGCCGTCGGCCTCGACCCAGAACTTGGGCACCAGGAACATGCCCAGGCCCTTGGTGCCGGGCGGCGCGCCCTCGGGCCGGGCCAGCACCAGGTGGAGGATGTTCTCGGGCTGATCGAAGTCGCCGTTGGTGATGAAGCGCTTGACGCCCTCGAGGTGGTACTCGTCGCCGCCGACGTGGACGGCCTTGGTCGTGCCGGCGCCGACGTCGGAGCCGGCGTCGGGCTCGGTCAGCACCATCGTGCCGCCCCACTGCCGGTCGAGGAGGTTGCGCAGGTAGCGCGCCTTCTGCGCCTCGGTGCCGAGCTCGTCGACGACCTTGGCGTGGAAGTTCCCCAGCAGGTAGAAGGTCAGGGCCGGGTTGGCGCCCGACAGGAGCTCGAAGGCGGCCCAGGCCACCGACGGCGGCGCGCCGTAGCCGCCGAGGTGCTCGGGCAGCTCGAGCTTGTTCCAGCCGTCCTGGTAGTAGGCGCGCAGGGCCGCGGTGAAGCTGGCCGGCAGGGTCACGGCGCCGGCGCCGTCGAAGGTCAGGCCGACGGTGTCGCCCTCGACGAAGCAGCTCGCGAACTGGGTCTGGGCGAACTCGGCGAGGCCCTCGAGCGAGGCCCGGGCGCTGTCGGCGTCGAACGACGCGAACGGTCCGTGCCCGAGCACGTCTCGGTCGATGCCGAGGACCTCGAACAGGTTGAAGAAGACGTCCTTGAGGTTGGGGATGTAGTGGCTCGGCGCGGTCATCGCGTCGGCAGTCTACTCCGCGTCACGGCGTCGGGCAGCCGGGGATGAGCGGATCGAGCGCGAGCAGCTGCGGGGTCAGGGTGGTGGTGAGGCCGCCGGCCCGGACCGCGAACTGCGAGTTCCGGGTCCAGCACGGCGCGGCGCCGACGGCGCCGGTGATGATCATCGCGTGCTGGCCGGCCAGGACGTCGGTGGCGGTGACGTCCTGATCGGTCGCGATGCAGCCGTAGCTGGCGCCGGCGCAGTCGCTGACGTAGGTGCCGGCCGGCTGGCTGGCGCCGGCGGCGATCGCGAAGGTGGTCGGCACGCACGCGCCCGAGCCGTCGCGCAGCTCGAGGGTCGTGGCCGTGATGCCGGCGCCCTGCATCGCGACGTCGGTGCAGTTGCCGTTCGTGCCGGTCGAGATGCGGAACACCAGGGTCCCGGTCGGCTCGACGTCGAACGCGATCGGACCGATCGCCGTGACCTGGCCCGACTTGACCTCGACGTCGCGCATGATCTCGGGGCCATCGAGGAGCCCGCCGCCGGTGACCGACACCCGCACGTCGTAGAGGCCGATCTCCAGGGGGCGGGTCGTGCCGCTGCCGGTGGCGCAGCTCCAGCCGTCGACCTCGCCGAACGCGGCCCCGACCGGGATCAGCTCGGCCGTGACCCCGGTGGCGCCGACCGACCCGCAGGTCTGGGGCGCCCCGGCGTGGGCCAGCATCCAGGTGATCGAGATCTGGCCGGGCGCCGCGGCGTCGATGGGCAACCGCGCGTCCGGCAGGCCGACGTCGTCGCTACAGCCGACGCTCGCCACCACGATCGCGACCACGAACACGAGACCAGCGCGCATGCGCCGCAGGATACACCCGCGGCCGGCCCGTGCGCCCCGACCCGCGCAGGTCAGGTCACGTCAGGTCACGTCGCGGGCAGGTCAGGCCACGTCGCGTCAGGGCAGATCAGCGTCGTAGGCATTTCGGTCGAGCACCGAGCTACGCGCCGGGAGGCTCGCGTCCTGGATGGGAGGCTCGGCGGGGCTTGCCCCTCGAGATGCCTGGCTGGTCCGGACGAGACCTCGGACGTCCGGCGCACCCCCTGCACCTGCCTGGCGACCAACCCTCGGGGACTCAAGCCAGCGTCTTGTGCATGCGGACGAGGTGACACGGCTGCGTGGCCAGGCCCTGGTCGAACGGCGCGGTGCCGACCTCGCGGTAGCCCTGGCTCTTGTACCAGGGGCCCAGCTCCTGGCGCAGGTTGACGATCGCGAGCTCGGCGGCGGTGCAGCCGACCGCGACGCACAGCGCCTCGGCCACCGCGACCAGCCGCCGGCCCAGGCCCCGGCCCTGGCAGTCGGGCGCGACCGCCAGGACGCCGATCGTGCCGCGATCGTCGTCGATGCGGACGTAGACCGCGGCGACCAGCTCGCCGTTGGCGCCGTCGAGCACGAGGAAGTGACCGCGCTCGCGCTGGGCGGTGAGCTGGTCGACGTCGGTGCGCTCGCCCGCGACGAACGACCGCTCGACCGCGTAGGCGCGGTTGATGAGCCGGGCCAGCGCCGGCAGATCGACCGGCTGGGCCCGCCGGACGCTCGGCGACACCGCTCGCGCCCCCGGCAGCGGACCGCGGCCAGCGCGGGCCATCGGAGTGCGAGAGATCGCGGACGGCAGCGCGAGATCGATCATCGCGCGGTCAGTACCACATGGGTCCGACAGTCACGCGCGCGCGATCACTGCGCGCAGCTCGGTCCGCCGCTGCGCAGCGTGGTCGGCGTGCCGATCGCCGGCGCCGCCAGGTAGCTCGCCACCGACGCGTCGTCGCGCAGGTGCCGCTCGAACCACGCGGTCGTCACGCGGAAGGTGATCGTGTGGACCGTGGCCTCGGGGGTCTGGCCGTTCGAGCACGCGAAGCACGCGAGGCCGCAGCTCGCGCGGTCGCCGATCCAGTCCATGTGATCGGCCATGCCGATCGTCACCTCGAGCGCGGTCGGGGCGTTGCACGCCGCGTTGTAGAACTGGGTGTAGTTGTCGGCCGCGGGCGCGCAGGACATCCCGCCGAGCCCGCCCGACGCGTCGGTGGTCTCGCCCAGCACCGCCAGCGGTACGCGCAGGTTGCCCATCAGCTCGGGCGTCACCGACGTCGAGCCGTCGTTGCCGAACGGCGGCAGCGCGTCGACCGGATCCCAGCCGACCACGGCCTTGACCCGCGGGTCGAGGATCGCGGCGTTGATGCTGACCTTGCCGCCGAGCGAGTGCCCGGCGACGCCGACGCGCGCGGCGTCGATCCGCGCGGCCAGGCCGCTGGCGGCGCCGGTGGCCCAGTCGATCACCCGGCCGACCTCGGCGGCCTTGGCCTGGTGGTTCCCGCTGCCCGCGTAGTCGCGGGTGACCACGACGTAGCCCCACGTGGCGAGGTGCTCGCAGTAGATCTGGTACTGCGCCCGCGCGAGCTGGTAGCCGGGCGAGATGACGACCAGCGGGAACGGCCCGGGCGCCGGGGTCGCGCCGTCGGTCGACGGCGCGCACACCGTGCCGGCGATCGTGCCGCTCGCGACCGGGATCGAGACCGAGGCGGTCACCAGCGCGCGGTACGTGCCGGGCAGGCCCGGGTCGCGGGCCCCGCTGGCGTCGGGGCCGGGGCCGGGCGCGTCGGGCGCGGTGCCGCCATCGGGATCGAGCGCGCCGTCGGGGGAGACCGCGGCGTCAGGGCCAGGGACGTCGTCGCCGCTGCCGCCGCCGCCGCAGGCGAGCATGGACGTGAGCGACGCGAGCACGGCGAGCTTGGTCATCGATGGCTCCGGGGCGAGGGCGGACGGACGGGTGCGGGTGCAGGGGGCGAGGTCGGCCGCGCGACCGCGCGCAGCTCGTCGATGACCAGCTTGGCGCGCATCGCGACGACGAGACGCTCGCCGAGCCGGGTGGCGTCCCGGGCGATCTCGTCGAGCGGCCGCGGCGGCAGCGCCGAGCCGGCCAGGACCCGGGCGCGGAACAGGTCGAGCTCGGTCCGCACCAGCGCGCGCACCGCGCCGGCGTACGGGCCGAGGATCGCCATCGGGAACAGATCGCCGAGGCCGCGCGCGCGGGTCTCGTCGATGACCTCGAGCAGCTCGAGGTCGGCGCCGCGGTAGACCCCGTCGGCGTCAGGCGTGGCCAGGCCGGCCTCGACCAGGCCGGCGAGCTCGCCGTCGGAGATCGCCAGGGTCGCGAGCACCTCGGCGGTCGTGCGGGCCGCGGGGTCGTGGCCGCGCCGGGCCTGGGCGTCGCTGGCGCCGGCGCGGATCGCGGGCTCGAGCTCGCCGAGGTGCCGGCGCAGCGCGGCGTCGGCGTCGGCGCGGACCGCGGCCGAGGGCGCGGGCTCGAGGATCTCGTGGATCAGCTTGAGCGGCAGGAACCGACGGGTCTGGAGGTCCTTGATCGCGCGGACCCGCTCGGCCAGCCGGGGATCGTAGTAGGCCATGTTGCGGCTGGTGCGCGCGCTCGGGCGCGGCAGCAGGCCCTCGCGCATGTAGTGCTTGATCGTCGCCGCCGGCACGCCGGCCTGCCGCGCGAGATCCGAGATGCGCACCAGCGCGGGCGGCGGCGCAGCGCGGGTCGCCGGCGCGCGGGTCGCGCGCGGCGCAGCGGAGGAGGAAGAGAACGTGGCCCGGCCTTCGCGCCCAGGTTGGGTCGGGGGAGCAAGACGAGCGCGGGACCGGGCCACGGCCGGAACCTACGCGGAAGCCCGGACGGCCGAAAGTAGAAAGTTCGACTTTCCACTATCCGGACCCGACCGCGAGCGCGAACCGCGCGCCGCAGCCCGACGGCCCTACCCCGCCGCGGCCGCAGCCTCGACGGCGTCGTCGCCCGCGCGCGGCTGGTGACCGCGGCCCGCCGCGCCCAGCCGGGCCACAGGACCGCGGCCGCCGCGAGGACGAACAGTCGCCGACCGCTGTGGTGCGCTGCGCTCACGGCGATGAAACAATCGTCACGCTCGTGCGTCCTACGTTCACGATGTCCAAGCGCCTCGCGTTGCTGTTCGGGATCGTCGGCGCCCTCGCGTGCCGCGGCGAGGCCCGCGGCCAGCCCCAGGGGCGCCCCGCCGACCGGTCGGCCCCGACCGCCCGACCCGCGCCGCCCCAGGCGACGACCGCCGCGGTCGGCCGGGCCGACGCCCGCGGGCGCGTGGTCGCGGTCGGCATCGCCTCGCGGATCGGTGACGCTGGCGCCGCCGACGCCACGCCCAAGCGCGCGCGCGCCGACCAGGCGGTCACGCTGTACGCGGTGGTCGAGGTCGACGACGGCGGCGCCCGCGTGATCTACGCCGACGCGCCGCGGCTCACGTGGGGCAAGCGCACGTTCGCGCCGCGGCCGCTGGCCGAGGCCCCGGCCCTGACCCTGGCGTGGGCCAAGATCGAGCCGACCGAGGCCAACCTGTCGAACACCGCGTCGGGCTCGTTCCGCTACGAGGCCATCCCCTACGCGGCGACGCCGCTGCCCGCGCGCGGCGGGGCGCTGTCCGCCGACGTGCACCCGACGCTCACGCCCGATCACGGCCACGGGCTCGGCACCATGCGCTACCAGGTGACCGCGACCCAGGGCGATCACACCGTCGCCAGCCCCGGCGTCGAGGCCCGCCGCACCCGCGCCGCTGGCGGCCTGCGCGACGACGTCCACCGCGTCACCGTGCGCAAGGACGACACGTTCATCGGCTACCTGACCGAGATGTTCGGGCAGCCGTACATCTGGGCCTCGGCCGGCCCCAGCGACGGCGCGCACCAGAGCGAGCACCTCGAGGGCTCGGACTGCGCCGACCTGATGGTCTACGCCGCGCGCCGCGCCGGCATCAAGGTCCCCTACGGCTGGACCGGGTCGCTCAAGAAGGACGCGCGGGTGCTGGCCAAGGGCGCGCTCGCCGCCGACGGCATCTACCGCGACCGCGCGGGCGCGCCGGTGCCGTTCCCGCGGCCGGGCGATCTGATCCTGTTCCCGCGCCACGTCGGCGCGCTGACCCAGGACCGCGGCACGATCGGCGTCCTCGACGTCGACGACCTGATGATCCACACGCTGTTCGACTCGCCCAAGGAGCAGGCGCTGCGCGACTCCGGCTACGCCGACAACGCGATCGAGCTGCTGCGCTGGAAGGCGCAGCGCTGAGCTTCCCCAGGCGCTGAACTCCCCGGGGCGGCCTGACGCCGACCGGTCACGCGCGCAGGCCGATGTCGCGGCGCACCTGGCGGCCGGCGAGGTCGATCCGATCGACCGCGGCGTAGGCGTGGGCGCGCGCGGCCGCGACGTCGGCGCCGAGCGCGGTCACGCCCAGGACCCGGCCGCCGGCCGACACCAGCGCGCCGTCGGCGCGGGCGGTGCCGGCGTGGAACACCACGCGATCGTCGGCGTCGAGGCCGTCGAGCCCGCCGATCGGATCGCCGGCGCGCGGCGCCTCGGGGTAGCCGGCGGCGGCGACGACGACGCACACCGCGGTGCGCGGATCCCACGCGAGCGCGCCGGTGGGCATCGCGCCCGCGGCCGCGCCCGCGAGCACCGCGCCGAGATCGCCGACGAGGCGGGCCATGACCGGCTGGGTCTCCGGATCGCCGAAGCGGCAGTTGTACTCGATGAGCCACGGCGTGCCGTCGGGCTCGACCATCAGGCCGGCGTAGAGCACGCCGCGGTAGTCGATGCCCTCGGCCGCGAGCCCGCGCACGGTCGGCTCGAGGATCTCGACCCGCGCGCGCGCCACGACCTCGTCCGGCACCCAGGCCGGGCTGACCGTGCCCATGCCGCCGGTGTTGGGCCCGCGGTCGCCGTCGAGGAGCGTCTTGTGATCCTCGGCCGGCGCCAGCACCTCGAGCTGCGCGCCGTCGGTCAGCGCCAGGAGCGACACCTCGCGGCCCCGGATCTTCGCCTCGATCACCAGCCGACGCCCGGCGGCGCCGAAGCGCCCGTCGAGCATCGCGGCCGCCGCGGCCCGGGCCTCGTCGCCGTCGGCCGCGACCACGACGCCCTTGCCCGCGCACAGGCCGTCGGCCTTGACCACGCACGCGCCGCCGAGCGCGGCGATCGCCGCGTCGGCGCCGGCGACGTCGTCGACCACGAAGAACCGCGCGGTGCGGATGCCGTGGCGGGCGAAGAACTGCTTGCTCCACGCCTTGCTACCCTCGAGCTGGGCCCCGGCGGCGCCGGGCCCGAACGTCGGCACGCCCTGCCCGCGCAGCCGGTCGGCCAGGCCCGCGACCAGCGGCGCCTCGGGCCCGACCACGACCAGGTCGACGCCGCGCGCGATCGCCAGGGCCTCGAGGCCGGCGAGATCGCCGACGCCGACCGCGACGCACTCGGCCACCGCCGCGATGCCCGGGTTGCCCGGCGCCGCGATCACCGCGTGGCCGCCGCGCGCGAGCCGCCACGCCAGGGCGTGCTCACGACCACCACTGCCGACGACAAGGATCTTCATGGGGCGCTCCGAAGGTCGGGGTCAGGGCTCACGGACGGGAGAGGTCGCGTCCCTGGTGTCTAGTTCGCGTCGCTGGTGGCTGGTTCGCGTCGCTGGTGCTGGTTCACGTCGCTCGTGGCTGGGTCACGTCGCTGGTGGCTGGGTCGCGTCGCTGGTGCCTGGGTCGCGTCGCTGGTGTCTGGTTCACGTCGCTCGTGCCGCCCGATCGTCGCGCGTCGCCCCGGGGTCCGGCGCACAGCCGTCTCGGGTGGGGGGCCCCGTCGGGGCTTGCCCCCGGCGGGGGGAGGGTCTGGCGACAGACCTCAATGGCGACAGACCCTCAATGTCTGAAGTGCCGCGTCCCGGTCATCACCATCGCGAGGCCGTGCTCGTCGGCGGCGGCGGTGACCTCGTCGTCGCGCACCGAGCCGCCGGGCTGCGCCACCGCGCGGGCGCCGGCCGCGGCCAGCACGTCGAGGCCGTCGCGGAACGGGAAGAACGCGTCGGAGGCGACGACGCTGCCGCGCAGGGCGTCGCCGGCCTTGCGCTCGCAGATCTTGACCGAGTCGACCCGGCTCATCTGGCCCGCGCCGATGGCCAGGGTCACGCCGTCGCGCGCGAACACGATCGCGTTGGACTTGACGTGCTTGCCGACGCGCCACGCGAACGCCAGGTCGGCCAGCTCGCTGGCGTCGGGCGCGCGCCGGGTGGCGACGCGCGCGCCGGCGAGGTCGACCCAGGCGGCGTCGACGGTCTGGACCAGCGCGCCGCCGGCGATCGTCCGCACGCTCGCGACGGTCGCGGTGTCGACCGCCCAGGTGCCGGTCGCCGCCACCAGCCGCAGGTTCTTCTTGCCCGCGAGGACCGCGCGCGCCTCGTCGGAGTAGCCCGGCGCGATCACGCACTCGAGGAACGTCTCGGCCAGGAGCGCGGCCAGCTCCGCGTCGACCGGCCGGGTCACCGCGACGATGCCGCCGAACGCGCTGACCGGATCGGCCGCGCGCGCGCGCACGTACGCGGCGGCGAGGCTGTCGCCGAGCGCGACCCCGCACGGGTTGTTGTGCTTGACGACGATCGCCGCCGGGCGCGCCTCGGCCGCGAACTCGAGCGCGAGGCCGAGCGCCGCGTCGAGATCGAGCAGGTTGTTGTACGAGAGCTGCTTGCCGCCGAGCACCTCGGCGGTCGCCAGGCTCGGGCGCGTGGCCGGCACCCGCGGCAGCGGCGACGCCCGGTCGGCGTAGAACGCGGCGGTCTGGTGCGGGTTCTCGCCGTAGCGCAGGTCGTACTGCTTGTGCCACTGCACGGTCAGCGTGGTCGGGTACGGCGCGCGCGCCGGCGCCACCGTCGGCCGCGTGACCGCGTCGTCGGCGACCGCGCCCAGGTAGGCGGCGATCGCGCCGTCGTAGGCGGCGGTGTGCGCGAAGGCCTTGCGGGCCAGCGCCAGCCGCCGCGGGGCCGAGACCGCGCCGTCGGCGGCCGCCAGCTCGGCGATCAGCCCGGCGTAGTCGTCGGGGTCGACCACGACGGTGACCCGCTCGTGGTTCTTCGCGGCCGAGCGCAGCATCGCCGGCCCGCCGATGTCGATGTTCTCGATCGCGTCGCCGTAGGTCACGTCGGGGCGCGCGATCGCCGCCTCGAACGGGTACAGGTTCACGACCACGAGGTCGATCGCCTCGATGCCGTGGGCCGCCATCTCGGCCTGGTGCGCCGCGATCGGCCGCCCGAGCAGGCCGCCGTGGACCTTGGGGTGCAGCGTCTTGACGCGCCCGTCGAGGATCTCGGGCGCGCCGGTCCACGCCGACACCTGGACGACCGGCACGCCGGCGGCGGCCAGGGCCGAGGCCGTGCCGCCGGTCGACAGGATCTCGACGCCGCGCGCGGCCAGGGCGGCGCCGAGCTCGACCACGCCGCGCTTGTCGGACACCGAGATCAGCGCGCGCCGCAGGGTGACGGCGCCGGGGATTGAATCCGAGGGGAGAGAACGATGCATGACGACCACCTCGCGTCGCCGAGATGCGACGTGGCCGTGCCTAGCAGGTGCCAGGCGAGGGGGTCAAGCCGAGCCGGGATCGGTCGTACGCCGAGGCCGCGTCACTGACCGGGGCGGCGGACCAGCGCGGCGCCGATCTCCTCGGGCGACGGCGACGCCATCTTGAGCCGGAGCAGGCCGCGGACCTCGACCTGCCGGATGCGCTCGCGGGTCAGGTTCATGATCTCGCCGACCTCCTCGAGCGTGATGCCGCCGCGCTCGGCGATGTCGAGCGAGCAGGTGTGGGGCAGGTCCCACGGCTCGAGCTCGGGGAAGTTGATCTTGATCGACCCGGTCTCCGGGTTGACGTCGAGGTACAGGTGGAACTTGCAGGCCACCCACGGGCACGGCCGCAGCTCTTCCTTGCACTCGGCGCGGGTGCGCGGGCGCGGCTCGTCGTCCGGCGGGTACATGAGCGCGCCCTGGCGCAGCTCCTCCCGCGTCAGCCGCTTCATCGCGATGGTCTTGGAGCGCGGCCGGGTCCGGCGCCGACGGCGACGGATCTTGCGCGACAGCTCGGGCACCTCACCGTCGACGCCGGCGACCGTGACCTCGGCGTCGCCGTCGGCGACCACCTCGGCGTCGTCGAGCTCGGCGTCGGGCTCGTCGTCGAGGTCGTCGTCGTCGTCGTCGGACGGATCGGCGGCCTCGAGCTCGTCGGCGAGCTCGGGCCGGGCGGCGTCGGCGCGCGCCCCGGTGGGCGCGAGGCTGCCGCGGGCCAGGCGGCGCTTCCCCTTGTCATCCTCGTGGTCGATCATCGGCGTGCTCCTTCGGTTCGCGTCATCCCGGGCGGCCTCCTCGTCCAGCCCTGCGGTCGTCACAACAGATCCTCGGCGTCGTCGGCGGCGCCGGCCTTGCGCAGCTCGGCCGCGCGCGGGGCCAGCGCCCGCTGGGTGAGCGCGGTCAGCCGCGTCACCAGGTCCTCGCCGAGGCGGCGGGCCTCGGCCATGTCCTTCGCCAGGCCCCGGCGCGCGGCGGCCTCGAGCGCCGGCGCGGCGAGGTCCTCGTCGAGGCGCTCGAGCAGGACGTCGATCGCCTCGGACACGTTCTCCACCAGGTCGGTGAACTGGAGGAACTGGGCCTGGATCTGCTCGATCGTGTAGCCCTCGCCCATCAGCCGCTTGACGTGGTCGATGCGGCGGACGGTCTTGGCCGGGTACATCCCGAGCGAGCCCTTGTTCTTGCCCTTGCGGCCGATCCGGCGGCTGCGCGGCAGCAGGCCCTGCTGCACGTACTTGCGGAACGTCGCCTCGGAGAACCGGATGCCGCGGCTGACGAAGACCTCGACGATCTGCACCGCGGTGATGCCGTCGGCGTAGGTGTCCTCGATGGCGCGGAGGTCTGCCTCGGTCAGCTGATCGCGGGGCGCCTGGGCGCCGTCGCCGCGGCGGCGGCGGGCCACGAGCGCCTCGACCCGGCCGGCGCCACCGATGATCAGCGCGTCGCCGTCGAAGCCCAGGTGCGGGCCTCCGGCGTGCAGCGCGTGATCGATGGAGGTGGTCGGCGTGGTCATGGCGTTCTTGGTGCGGGGCGGGTGGCGGCGTGGCTGACGCGACAGGCGGTGGTGCCGGGTGGGCGAGCGCGAGCACCGCGACGTGGTCCCCAGAGCGTGGTGCGGTGCGATCGAGTCAGCGGCGTCGAGTTGGAGCGTTCGAGTCAGCGCGTTCGTTTACCGTCGAGAAATGCCTATCGTCCCCTTGAAGTATCGTCACTGTATTCGCGTGAATATAGTCGGTCAACAATACGCCGAGCAAAAGAGTCAAGTATTCCGCTGCAACTCTGTTCAGTGGAGATGCGCTTTGTCGTCGACGAAGCCCCGGCGCGCGCCGACGCGGCTGCTACTGTCGACGGCAGATGCGCGCGCTCGTCATCGCGATCGTGCTGGTCTGCGTGGCCGGGTCGGCCCGCGCTGACCTCGACGGCGAGCTGTTCACGTCACCCGACGACGGCGTCCGCCTCGAGGTGCCGCGCGGCTGGCGCGTCAGCGACAAGAGCGGCTACCCGCGGGTGCTGCTCACGCTGTCACGGTCGACGCCGCGCGCGCGGATCGTCGTGGCGATCGATCGGATCGTGCCGGGCTGCCGGACCGAGCCCGACGCGGTGTTCTGCTCGTCCGAGCCGACCGCGGCGATGGCGGGGCTGCGGGCGCGGCTCGACGGGCTCGGCGTGCGGGTCACCGCCCAGCAGCAGAGCCGCACGCCCGAGCTCGAGTACGACAGCAACCGGCGATACGTGCGCCACGCGCTGATCGTCGTCGGCGATCGCGTCGTCAGCGTGATCCTGGCGACCGACACCCCCGACGCCCGCACGGCGCTGCGCCGCACCTTCGACCGCCTGACCCAGAGCGTCCGCCCGCTCGGCCGGTGATCGCGCGGGCCCGCCTACCAGCGCGGGCCGCGCAGCCAGGGTGAGCCGACGATCGGGTGGGCCGCCAGCGTCGTCGCGACCCGGGCCGCGACGATCGCGCGCGCCTTCTTGACGCGCGCGCGGCCGCCGTCGACGCACAGGCCGTCGCTGAGCGGGCAGCGGATGCGCACGTGCAGGTGATCGTCGTGGGGCGCCGAGTCGCCGGGCTGGGACAGCACCTGGCCGGCCCAGGCGACCAGGCCCTCGGGCTCGCCGATCGCGCGCGCGTGATCGAGCAGGAGCGAGCGCAGCGGCGCGTAGATGAACAGGTGGTCGATCACGACGCCGCGATCGGCGAGCAGCGCGCGCACCAGCACCCAGGTGCGGGCGACGTCGAACCGGAGCGGCGGGCCGCCATCGACGGTGCGGCCCTCGTCGCCGAAGTGGCGCATCTCGGTCAGCGCCACCGGCCGGCCGCTGGGGTCGCGGACGAAGAACAGCAGATCGACGTCGCGCCCGGTCTGGTGCGAGCGATGGTGAGGGCCCGGGCCACCGCCGCGCCGGGACATGTCGGCGACGCCGATGCGCGCGCCGGGGAGGTCCTCGGCCACGCGTCGGCCGGCGCCGACCACCAGCGCGACCAGCTCGTCGGTGCCCCACTGGCTGCCGCGCGCGCGCCACCGCGCCGGCACCTCGTAGCCGACCCCGCGGTCGGGCAGCTCGGCGCCGTCGAGCAGCACCCCGTCGGCGGCGCCGCCGACCGAGACCGTCGTGCCGTCGCCGAC
Source organism: Myxococcales bacterium (assembly GCA_016717005.1). Lineage (NCBI taxonomy): Bacteria > Pseudomonadati > Myxococcota > Myxococcia > Myxococcales > Myxococcales bacterium. The sequence continues at coordinate 120,266 of JADJUF010000007.1, forward strand.
CACGCCCAGCTCGACGCACGCGCTCGCGGCGAGCGCGAGCCCGGCGACGAGGGACAGCATCAGGCACCGCACGTCGCCATTGTGCACCGAGGCGCGCGCGCGCGCCAAGTCCGCGGCGAGGTCAGGGCCCGACGCGCTCGAGCCGGTACGTCACGAGCGCGTCCGGCACGACGATCCGCAGGTGGGCGGCGTCGCCCTCGATCGCCAGGCCGGTCCCCGCGAACGGCGGATCGACCAGCACCAGCTCGACCACGCCGTCGGGGCGCGCCCGTCGCCCGAAGTCGCTGCGCCACTCGCCGGCGTCGAAGCTGCCGCCGTGGACCGCGGGCCGGACGACCACGTCGCCCAGGCGCGGATCGCGGTAGGTGCCCGCCAGGCCCGCGGCCCAGCTCGGGGGCGGCGCGAGCTCGACGCCCTGCCCGGCCGCGGCGTCGGCCTCAGCCCGGGCCTGCACCAGCGCGGTCAGGCGCGCCGCGGCCTCGGGCCGCGCGCCGACCAGCAGCGCCTCGAGCACCGCGCGCTCGACCACCGCGTTGAACGGCAGCTGCTCGGCGGCGCCGCCGTTGCGGACGTTGGTGAGGATGACGACCCCGACGCCGAGGTCGGGCAGCACCGCGACCGTCGTGCCGAACCCGAACGCGCCGCCGTCGTGGCCGAGCAGGCGCACCCCGTGGTAGCGGTCGACCCCGACGCCGAGGCCGTAGCCGCTGTCGGGGCCGTCGCCGTCGGCGATCCGCCGGCGCCACCGGGCCTCGACGTTCGCGGCCGAGACCACGCGCCGCCCGCCCGGCGCCACGCCGCGGGCGGCCTCGGTCGCGACGTAGCGCGCGACGTCGCGCACCGTCGACCAGGCGGCGCCGGCCGGCGCGATCGACCGGACCCCGCCCTCGATCGCCACCGGCATCGCGCGGGTGGTGCCGTCGAGCGCGAGCGCGTGCGGGCTGGCGTGATCGCCGCGCTCGACCGCGTCGAGCGCGAGCGTCGTCGCGGTCATGCCGATCGGATCGAACACGGTCCGCTGCATCACCGCGGCGTAGGCGTCGCCCAGGCCCCGGGCGGGCTCGGCGGCGTGGGCCGCGGCGTAGCCGCCGGCGGCGACCATCAGGTTCGAGTACTGGTAGGTGGCGCCGAGCGCCGCGGTCGGCCGCATCGTCGCCATCGCCGCCAGCCGGGCCTCGGGCCCGACCTCGCCCTCGAAGATGTTGTCGAGGTCCTGGGCCCCGACGCCCGAGCACGCGCACGACATGTGCCACAGCTCGAGGCGCGCGGTCAGCGCGGCGTCGGCCAGCGCGAACCCCGGCAAGAGCGTCGTGACGCGATCGTCCCAGCGCACGACCCCGGCGTCGACCAGCGCCGCCTCCATGAGCGTGGTCAGCGGCTTGGTGACCGAGCCCAGCAGGAACCGGGTGTCGACGGTGATCGGCGCCGGCTCGCCCAGCCGACGGACGCCGACGACGTGCTGGTAGATCACCTCGCCGTCGCGGGTGATCGCGACCGCCGCGCCGGGCACCGCCAGGCGCGCGCGCGCGTCATCGATGAACGCGTCGAGCGCGGCGACGTCGAGCGGGCGCACCGGCCCCGCCAGGACCTCGTCGTCGCCCGCCACCGGGGACGCGACCGCCGGCGTCGGCCGCGGACGGGCCCCGCACGCGCCCGCGGCGATCGCGATGAGCACGCCCCAACGATGCGCGGTCGAGCTGGACACGGCTCCGAGACAACCACATCGGCCCACGGTTGCGGGCGATCCAGTCAGGTCGCGGGCGCGACCACGACCGAGCCGAGGACCCGCTGGTCGTACGTGCACGTCAGCGTCACCGGGTCGGCGGTCGCCGACGCCACGATCACGCCGATGGGCGTCAGGGCCGTGAGCGCGACCGGGCGCGAGGTCGTCCACGCGCACGGCACGGCCACCAGGTCGGCGCCGGCGTCGTCGAGCCCCTGCGGGAACACGAAGGCGAGGAAGCCGCCAGGCGACGAGGCCATGAACCCGGTGCTGTCGACCCGCGCGCGCACGATCCGATCGGCGGCGATCACCTCGACCGGCGCGGACCAGCCGGCCGCGGTGTGATCGGACGACACCGCGTACGCCCCGGGCACGTCGGCCCGCAGCTCGTAGGCCGGGCCCTCGGAGGACAGGAACAGCCCGCCGGTGCCGAGGTCGGCCGGCAGCGCGGTCAGGCCCGGCGGCACGGTGAGCGTGGAGCCGCCGCGGCCGATGCGCGGCGCGCCGTCGACGCCGCGGGCCGAGCTCGTCACGAGGCCGAGCCCGCCCTCGGCGATCCGCTCCGTCACGCGCAGCTCGACCTGGCCGACCTCGGCCACGGTCACCGTCAGGCGATCGATCACGTCGGCGCCGTGGACGATCAGCTCGGCCTGGCCCGGCGCCACCGCGGTGACGTCGAAGCGGGTCTCCTCGTCGACCTGCGTCAGCATCGCGTCGATGCGCACGACCCCGGGGTCGCTCGACTCGATCCGCCGCACCGGCTCGTAGGTGCCGTCGAAGATCAAGCGCTCGCGGCTGTTCGCGGCGAGCGCGCGCACCGCCAGGCAGTCCGACTCGGTGCAGTCGACGGCGCTGAAGCTCCCGACGCCCAGGTTCCCCTGGGTCGACGAGCCGCAGCCACCGCCGCCATCGCCGGCAGGATCGGCGGTGCTGGTACAGGCGACGACCGCGAGCGGCACCATGCGGACCAAGATCGAGCGCAGCATGCCTCGATCCCTTGCATACCGAGTGCCGAGGCCCCGGCCGCGTCAGATCCGCCGCTCGCGCGCCTGCCAGCGGTGACCGGCTGACACCGCGGGCGATCCTCACCAGGACCTGACCGCGAGGTCGCGCCGGGCACCGGTTTTCGGCGACGATCGGCTGACACCCGCCGCGCCGTCGCCCCGCGACGATCGGCTGACACCCGCCGCGCTGGCCCCGCGCGATCGGGCCCCGCGACGATCGGCTGACACCCGCCGCGCGGGCCCGCGACGATCGGCTGACACCCGCCGCGCGGCCGCGCGGGACACCCGCCGCGCGGGCCCGCGACGATCGGCTGACACCCGCCGCGCGGCCCCGCGACGATCGGCTGACACCCGCCGCGCGGGACACCCGACGCGCTGGCCCGCGACGATCGGCTGACACCCGCCGCGCCGGCCCCGCGACGATCGGCTGACACCCGGGGCGTCGGCCCAGCTCCCGATCGGCTGACACCCGACGCGTCAGGCCCCCGCGACGATCGGCTGACACCCGGGGGTCGGCCCAGCTCCCGATCGGCTGACACCCGACGCGCCGACGCCTGCTGGGCGCACAAACGACGACCGCCCGCCGGGTCAGCGACGCGCGACACCCGACGCGCCGACCCCAGCCCAAACGACGACCGCCCGCCGGGTCAGCGGCGGGCGTCGAGGTCCGGGCGAGGCCCGGCGGTCCGGGCGAGGGCCCGGTCGCGATCAGGTCTTGTCGGTGAAGTCGGCGTCGATCACGTCGTCGGCGCCGCCGCTCGCGGCTTCGGGCTCGCCCTCGGGCGCGCCGTCACCGGGCCCGCCGGCCGACTTGTACATCGACTCGGCGATCTTGTGGGCCACGGCCTGGAGCGACTCGAACGCCGCCCGCAGCGCCTCGGGCTCGCTCGGCTCCTTGTTGGCCTCGAGCACCTCGTCGGCCTTCTTGAACTCCTCCTCGGCCTGGAGCTTGTCGGCGTCCGACAACTTGCCCTCGTTCTCCTTGACCAGCTTGCGCGTGCCGTAGAGCAGCGAGTCGAGCTGGTTGCGGGCCTCGATCGCCTCCTTGCGGGCCTTGTCCTCGGCCTCGTGGCTGGCGGCCTCGTCGACCGCGCGCTTGATGTCGGCCTCGGACAGGCCGCCCGACGCGGTGATCTGGATGTTGCGCTCGGCGCCGGTCGCCTTGTCCTTGGCGGTGACGTTGAGGATGCCGTTGGCGTCGATGTCGAACGACACCTCGATCTGCGGCACGCCGCGCGGGGCCGGCGGGATGCCGCCGAGCTGGAACTTGCCGAGCGTCTTGTTGTCCTTCGACATCGGGCGCTCGCCCTGGGTGACGTGGACCTCGACCGTGGTCTGGTTGTCCGAGGCCGTCGAGAAGGTCTCGGCCTTGCGGGTCGGGATGGTCGTGTTGCGCGGGATGAGCACGGTGGCGACGCCGCCGTAGGTCTCGATCGCCAGCGACAGCGGCGTGACGTCGAGCAGCAGGATGTCCTTGACGTCGCCGGTGAGGACGCCGCCCTGGACCGCGGCGCCGAGCGCGACGACCTCGTCGGGGTTGACCGTGCGGTTGGGCTCGCGCCCGAAGAAGTCCTTGACGCGCTGGCCGACCATCGGGATGCGGGTCGAGCCGCCGACCAGGACGACCTCGTCGATGTCCGCCGCCTTCTTGCCGGCGTCGGCCAGGGCCTTCTTGCACGGCTCCATCGCGCGGGCGACGATGTCCTCGATCATCCGCTCGAAGGCCGGGCGCGCCAGCTTCTTGAGCAGGTGCTTGGGGCCGGTGGCGTCGGCGGTCAGGTACGGCAGGTTGACCTCGGTCTCCTGCACGTTCGACAGCTCGATCTTGGCCTTCTCGGCCGCCTCCTTGAGGCGCTGCAGGACCATCTTGTCCTTCGCGACGTCGATGCCGGTGTCCTTCTTGAACTCGGCGATCAGCCAGTCCATGACCCGGTTGTCGATGTCGTCGCCGCCGAGGTGGGTGTCGCCGTTGGTCGAGATGACCTCGACCACCTTGTCGCCGACCTCGAGGATCGAGATGTCGAAGGTGCCGCCGCCCATGTCGAACACGGCGATGGTGTGCTCCTTGCCCTTGTCGAGGCCGTACGCCAGCGCGGCCGCGGTCGGCTCGTTGATGATGCGCTTGACGTCGAGCCCGGCGATCCGCCCGGCGTCCTTGGTGGCCTGGCGCTGCGAGTCGTTGAAGTACGCCGGCACCGTGATGACGGCCTCGGTCACGGGCTCGCCCAGGTACTCCTCGGCGGCGCGCTTGAGCTTCATCAGCACGCGGGCCGAGATCTCGGGCGGCGACATCTTCTTGCCGCGGCACTCGATCACGCAGTCGCCGTTGGCGCCCGCGGAGACCTTGTACGGCACCCGCTTGAGCTCCTCCTGGGTGACCGGGTCGGAGAACTTGCGGCCGATGAGCCGCTTGGACGAGAACACGGTGTTCTCGGGGTTGGTGATGGCCTGGCGGCGGGCGATCTGCCCGACCAGGACCTCGCCGCGGTCGTCGAACGCGACCACCGACGGGGTCAGCCGAGCGCCCTCTTCGTTCGTGATGACCTTCGGCTCCTTGCCGTCCATGATGCAGACGACGGAGTTGGTCGTGCCGAGGTCGATGCCGATGATCTTGCCCATGACGTTGCCCTCTCTGAGTCCCGGCTTGCTTGATGCGCCGGCTTTTTGGATGCGGGGCAACCTAAGCACCACCCAAGTACAGGTCAACACCCGGACCGGAGATCGGTGCGAGGAATGCAGGGGGCGCCGAGGCTCGATCCACCCGGGTCCCCGGCCCGCCGAGCCACCTGCGCCCTCGAATCGAAACGCTGCGGACCGGGCAGCGGGGCGTTCGGCCTACGGCGCGGGGCGCCCGGCATCCTCGACTGGCCGACGCCCCGCACCGGGCCGCGGCATTGTCCTCGGCCGCGGCCCCCCCGCCCCGGCCGCCTCGGCGGTGACGATGGCCACGCGCGCCCAATCGCGGTCGCAGCAGCGCTCGTGGGAATATCGACCATGCTCGCCCGTCGACCAGGCATGCTGCTGCCACCCGCGCCGCGCCGACACCCCTGGCTCATCCTCGCCCTGGCCGGCGCCTGCGCTGGCGACGAGGCCACCCCGCTCGCCGACGCCGCCGACGCGGCCACCCCGCTCGCCGACGCCGCCGACGGCATGCCCCCGGTTGACGCGCCAACGCCGCTCGACGCGGGCCCGCGGTGCGCACCGACTGCCCCCTGGGCGACGCCCCGGCCCCTGCTGTGGGTCAACACGCCCGACAACGAACTCCACGCCCGGCTGTCGGCGGACGAGTTGACGTTGTACGGCCGGATCGACAGCGTGCGGCTCACCATCGCGACCCGCAGCGATCGCATGTCGAACTTCCCGGTCCCGGCACCGCTCGACCTGGGCCAGTCGACCGAGTCCTTCACCTCCCCGACCGTCACCGGCGACGGGTCGACGCTGTACTTCATCGCTGGCGTCGGGACCGACCCGCGGATCTGGCGAGCGCGGCGCGCATCACCGACGACGCCGTTCGTCGACGTCGGCCCGGTGGATGAGCTCGCCTCGGTGGCGAACGTCGGGAGCGTCTACGTCCTGCCTGACGAGTCAGCGTTGTATTTCTCGAGCACCAGCTTCGTCGGCCCGATCTGGCGCGCGGCCCGCGGGTCCAGCGGCACGTTCGCCGCCCCGGTCGAGGTCGCCGGCGTGGCCGGCCAGACCCCGGTGGTGAGCGGCGACGAACTCACCATCGTGTTCGCGACCCGCCTTACCACCTCCAACGACAGCCACGTCTGGATGGGCACCCGGCCGACCACCACCGTGCCGTTCGGCAGCATCGCCCAGGTGTCCGCGGTCGACGCGCCGGGGCTCCACTTCCCGTCCTGGATCTCGCCAGACGACTGCCGCCTCTACCTGTACAGCAACCGCAGCGGCGGCAGCGGCGGCTTCGACATCTACGTCGCCGACCGCACGCCGTAGCGCCTGCCGGTCCGAGCGGGCCGATTCGCCCAGCGCGGCCCGGCGATGACGACGTGGCGCGCGCCCCCACCGGGGCGTCGAGCGCAGGCCCGGTGGGCGACCGCCCCCTGTCCGGCTCCAGGTGGTGGTGGTCGATCCGGCCGCGCGAGGAGGCCCACGCGACGGGGCCCCGGGGCCGCGCGTCCCCCTTGTACGTCAGGCGCTCGGGCGGGGCCGGCGACGACGCGCCAGGGCGCCGCAGCCGGTCCGGTCGATCGCCCGGGCTAGCTGTCGGCCCGGGCCGCCGCGGCCAGGTCGAGGATCGACTGCGGCGGGTCCTTGAGCGCGTAGGCCAGGACCTCGTCCATCTTCTTGACCGGCAGGATCTCCATCTCGTTCTTGACCTCGTCGGGGACGTCGATGAGGTCCTTCATGTTGCGGTCGGGGATGATCACCCGCTTGATGCCGGCGCGGTGGGCCGCGAGGAGCTTCTCCTTGAGGCCGCCGATCTGCAGCACGTTGCCGCGCAGCGTGATCTCGCCGGTCATCGCGACGTCGGGCCGGACCGGCAC